>SIBB01000276.1 GCA_009695395.1 Pedosphaera sp.
TGGCTGGAAGTCGAGAGTTTGCGCGGCGCGGACATTGGCTTGCCCGCGAATCACGCGAATCAACTAACTTCACGACACCTTGCAACTCTTCACCCGTGGTTATGCCTCGCCGTGAAAAACCCGGCGATGGCCCCACACAAATGGCCTTCCCATGAGATGGGGCCGGACTGGGGAAGCACCCCGTAGAAGATCCCGCCGTAGGCCACGCCCACACCGACGGCTACAAACACCGCGCGCCAACTGTCCATCAGGAAACCCGCGACGAGGAGATAGACGACCAAGCCGTAAATCACCGAGCTGGCCCCGATGTGGACCGTGAGCTGGCCATTGGTCATGCCGCGCCCGATGAGCCAGGTGCCCAGTCCGCTCGCCAGCCAGATCAACGTCAGCGTGCGCCACGGGTGATACTTGCGGTCCCAAAACAGAAGCGTGAGGAGGATGAAGAGCGGCACGGAGTTCGCGAGCAAGTGCGCGGCGTCGCCATGGAGGAGAGGGCTGAAGATCAGGCCAATCAGCCCCCGCTGGTCTCGCGGCACGATGCCGAATCCGGCGAAGGAAATGTCCGCGGCGAGCTCGACCGCCTTGACGAAGAACATCACGCCCACCAGCAGGAAGCTGGTTTGCAGCGCGGCGAGGAAGCCGGCGTGTCTGGAGCGTGCCATCCGGAGAGCGGACAGGAGTGCCGCTTTATTTGCCCAGCAGGTGTTCGATCACCATCTGGTCGAGCGCTTGATAGTTGCGGTCGGCGACGAGGGCTTGCGCGGCCTTCTCGTCGAAGCTGCGGACCTTCTCCAGCAGGCGGAGGAAGGTGCGGCGGCTGTTCGTGAGGTGCTCGAGCCAGTGTTTCTCTTTCGTGGTGCGGAAGGGATGCACGTCGAAGCAGACGTATTCTCCTTTGCGGCCGTAACCATTGCGTTCGAGCGAGCGGATTTGGTCGAACGCGCTGCGAAGGTTGGTGCAGCCGAACGGACGGTCCTGATCATACTTGAGGCCGTTCTGATCGTTGAGGTGGAGCGACCAGAGTTTTCCAAAGGCGCAGGCGAAATCAATTTCGTCCGCCGGGTCGAGGCCGGCGAGCGTGGCGTGCGCGCTCTCGATGAGGCACCCGACGCGCTTCGGATCGCGCGTGAGTTGGGCGATGGCAAGGGCGTGACCGATGGTGGGGATGTAGGCGTGGTCCATCGGCTCGTTGGGCTTGGGCTCGATGGAGAGGCGGATGCGTTTGTCGTGGGCGAGCATCGCGTCGAAGGCTTCGACGAGTTGGTCCACGGCGCGGCGGGCGTTCTTGGCTTCGCGGATGTAGCTCCCCTCCCGGGCGAGCCAGAGGACGATGAGGTCGGTATCGAGTTCGTGGGCGATGTCGATGCAGACCTTCGAGCGCTCGATGGCGTAGGCGCGGCACTTGGGGTCGTTGCTGGTGTAGCCGCCGTCAATCGTGTTCGGGTGGAACCAGAGGCGCGGAGCGACCATCTCGGCGACGATGCCGAGACCGTCGAGCCGCTTCTTGAGTTCGCGGGCCTCCTTGAGGATTTGCTTGGCGGACTTGTTCTCGAGGTCAGGGACCGCGTCGTCGTCGTGGAACATCATCGCGTCGAAGCCGTGCTTCTTGAGTTGCACGAGCTTCCAATCGAAGGTCTGTGGGGAACGGACGGGTGGTCCGTAGGGGTCCTGTCCTTCGCTGATGTTCCAAGGGCCGAAGCAGAATTTGTAGGCGTGCGGTTTCGGCATATGTCGGGCCGAAAAAGTGGAGGAAGCGCTTGATGAAGGGAAGCGCAAATCTGTTAAGGGGAGTCGGAAAGATGGGGGCCGAAAGATGGAGAAAGAAAAAGGGCGTGACCTGTTGGCCACGCCCCGTTGAGTGGAGATGAAGAACAGCGCCCGTTACTTCTTACCCTTCTTGGTGGGCAGGGGGACGGTGGCGATGGTCTGCAGTATCCGGCTGGCGATCTTGTAGGGGTCGCCCTGGGAGTTGGGCCGGCGGTCTTCGAGGTAGCCGCGGTAGTTGTCGTTCACGAAGCTGTGCGGGACGCGCACGGAAGCGCCGCGGTTGGCGATGCCGTAGTTGAATTTGTCGATGGACTGCGTCTCGTGCAGGCCGGTGAGGCGGAGGTGGTTGTCCGGGCCGTAGACGGCGATGTGCTCGTTCTTATATTTGTCGAACGCGGCCATGAGCGTCTCGAAGTATTCCTTGCCGCCGACTTCGCGCAGATGCTTGGTCGAGAAGTTGGAGTGCATGCCGGAGCCGTTCCAGTCCACGTCTTTGCCGAGGGGCTTGCAGTGCCAGACGACGTCCACTTCGAATTTCTCGCGGAGGCGCATGAGGAGGTAGCGGGCCATCCAGACTTGGTCGGCGGCGTTCTTGGAGCCTTTGCCGAAGACTTGGAATTCCCACTGGCCCTTGGCCACTTCGGCGTTGATGCCTTCGTGGTTGATGCCGGCGTCGAGGCAGAGGTCGAGGTGCGTGTCCACAATCTCGCGGGCGATGGAGCCGACGTTCTTGTAGCCGACACCGGTGTAGTATTCGCCCTGCGGGAAGGGGAACCCAGAGTCCGGGAAGCCGAGGGGCTTGCCGTCTTGATAGAGGAAATACTCCTGCTCGAAGCCGAACCACGCGCCGGGGTCGTCGAGGATGGTCGCGCGGGCGTTGCTCGGATGCGGGGTCTTGCAATCGGGCATCATGACTTCGCACATGACGAGGACGCCGTTCTTCTTCGTGGAGTCGGGGAAGACGGCCACGGGTTTGAGCATGCAGTCCGAGGTGCGGCCTTCAGCCTGGCGCGTCGAGCTGCCGTCGAAGCCCCACATCGGGAGCTGTTCGAGTTTCGGGAAGCTCGCGAACTCTTTGACTTGGGTTTTGCCACGGATGTTTGCGACGGGTTCGTAGCCGTCGAGCCAGATGTATTCGAGTTTGTATTTCGCCATGTGCGTGATGGTTTTCTGTTCTGTTTGCGCGACGCAAAGAAGGTCCGCTTCCGTGTAGGTCGCTTGCTCGTGAGTTCAGCAGGGCGAATGCCACGGGGCAAGGGTTTTTCAACGCCAACGGGGCGAAGTGCGTTCCGCCCTTGTTTGCCAAGGGTTTTGCACGGGGCTGAAGTTTCTGGGGTGAGGCCAGCGTGTCGGCGGCGGCTGGTTAGAATTGGACAAGCTGCGCAATCCGGATGGGGCGGCTTTGCAACTTGGCTCCGGTCCGCCATGCTGGGCCCTGTGTCCGCCGAGTCCCGGTGGACCGGGCCGCCATGCTGACTGTTAAAGACACGCTCCGGGCGACGGTGAACCTGACCTTCGATGGTCGGGTCATCAAGGTCTTCCACGGGCCGAGCGCGCCGGAGCGCTTCGCCAATGAGGTGCGGCTGCTGCGGCTGCTGGAGGCGCGCGGCTGCGGGTTTGTGCCCCGGCTGCTGGAGGCGGACGCGGCCAAACTCCGCATCGTCACCACGAACTGCGGCGCGCGCGTGGAGCATCTGGACGCGGCGCGCACGCGGGAGCTGTTCGCCGAGCTCGAGCAGTTCGGCGTGCGGCACGACGATCCGGAGATGCGGAACGTGACTTACCGGCAGACCGACGGGCGGTTCTGCGTGATTGATTTCGAGCTGGCCACGGCGCTGCCGGGCTTTAAGTAACCTCCTCCCATGATGCAACCCCCACGCAAAACCGCGAACGGCGCGCGCCTGAAATGGTCGGGCCGCACCGACCGTGGCAAGGTCCGCCCCAACAACGAGGACGCCTTCCTCGGCCTCCAGTTCGATGCGCGGGAAGTTCACCACTTGGGCAAGCTCGGGGAAGCCGCGACGAGCGCGCACGACTTTGCCTTTGCGGTGAGCGATGGGATGGGCGGGGCGAAGGCCGGGGAATACGCCAGCCGCATCGCCGTGGAGAAAATCACCAAGCTTCTCCCGCGCTCCTTCCACCACTCCGCCACCGGGCTGGCCGCCGGCTTCGGCGACGTGCTCACGGAGCTGTTCACTCAAGTCCACCGGGCGCTGGTCTATCAGGGCGAGAGCTACGACGAGTGCCGAGGGATGGAGGCGACCTTGAGCTTGTGCTGGTTCACGCCCGGCTGGCTGTATTTTGGTCACATTGGCGACAGCCGGATTTACTACCTGTCGAAACGGGAAGGCATCATCAAACAACTCAGCGAGGACGACACGCACGTGGGTTGGCTCTTCCGCAACGGGCAGCTCAATGAACGCGAGGCGCGCAATCACCCGCGCCGCAACGTGCTCCAGAAGGCGCTGGGGGGCGGCAACCAGTTCGTCGACCCGCAGGTGGGCGCGGTGGCCTACGAGCCGGGGGACATCTTCCTCCTCTGCACGGACGGGCTGACGGAGGGGCTTTACCCGCACCAACTCGTCGAGCTGCTGCGCGCGCCCGAGTCCGCCGGCGTGGGCACTGACACGGCGCGCCGTCTGGTGGACGCGGCGCTGGCTAATGACGGGCGCGACAACACGACGGCGCTGGTGATTCAGGCGGGGTGAGCGGACAGAAGGGAGCGGATCGGTTCCACACGAAGTCAGCAAAGCCCTGCCATTATTGCGTCTGCGTTTTTTGCGGCTAACGCCGGGCTTCTGGCGGTGGACGTGTGCTCCCCAAAAAAGAACCCGCCGCACCGGGTGCATCCGGTGCGGCGGGTGTGGTGCGATTTAGGACTTAACCGTGGTAGCCTTCTTCGCCGTGTTCCGCGAGGTCGAGGCCGATGGTCTCGGTCTCTTCCGTCGGGCGCAGGCCGACGAGGGCCTTCACGATGTAGGCGATGACGGCGGTGGCGACGACTGCCAGCACGATGGTGATGGCCATGGCCTTGAGCTGCTCGATCCAGAGGCCGTTGCCGACGAGCTCGAAGAGCTTGTTGGCCTTCGCGTAGGCATTGGCGTCGGTGAGGTTCGCGTTCACTTCCTTCACAGCGAGGACACCGGTGAGCAGCGCACCCAGGGTGCCGCCGATGGCGTGAATGCCGAAGGTGTCGAGCGCATCGTCATACTTGAAGAGCTGCTTGAGCTTGGTGCAGGCGAAGTAGGGGATGATGCCCGCCAGCACGCCGATGATGACCGCGCCCTTG
>SIBB01000277.1 GCA_009695395.1 Pedosphaera sp.
GAGCTTGTCGAGTGCCTCGATGCGAAGACCGGCAAGGAACTCTGGAAACAATCCTTCCCCACGCGCTACACTGACCGCTTCAGCTTCGACAACGGCCCGCGCGCCACACCCTGCATCGCCGACGGCCGTGTCTTCGTCTTCGGTGCCAACGGGAATTTGCACGCGCTCGACCTCGCCACCGGCAAGCCGCTCTGGAGCGTGGACACGCAAAAGGACTTCGGCGCGGACCCGGGCTTCTTCGGCTTCGCCTGCTCGCCGCTCGTGGAGAGCAAGGCGCTGCTCGTCAACGTCGGCGGGAAGAACGGCGCGGGCATCGTCGCCTTCGAGAGCGTCACCGGGAAAGTTTTGTGGCAGGCACCCGACGACGAAGCCAGTTACTCCGCGCCGATCGTCGCGAACCTCGCCGGCCTGCGCCACGCCCTCTTCTTCGCGCGGCACAAGCTCGTATCCCTCGACCCCGCCAACGGCAAAGTCCACTTCACCTTCCCGTGGGGGCCGAAGATGCAGGCCTCCGTGAGTGCCGCCGTGCCCGTCGTGAGTGGCGACACCGTGTTCATCTCGGCTGGCTACGGCGCAGGCGCGGCGTTGCTGCGGGTGAAGGTCGGCGGTGTGGAAAAACTTTGGTCTGGTGAGGAAC
Organism: Pedosphaera sp.; assembly: GCA_009695395.1. Classification (GTDB taxonomy): domain Bacteria; phylum Verrucomicrobiota; class Verrucomicrobiia; order Limisphaerales; family SXTU01; genus SXTU01. The sequence continues at coordinate 638 of SIBB01000277.1, forward strand.
AACTCACCGCCCAATACGTCACTCCCGTGCTGCGCGAGGGATTTCTCTACGGCTTCGAGGGCCGCGTGGACACCGGCCCCAAGCCCGAGCTGCGCTGCGTGGAACTCGCGACCGGCAAAGTCCGCTGGAGCACGGAGAGCGTCGTGCATGGCGGCATCATCCTCGCGGGTAGCGACCTGCTCATCACCTCCGACAGCGGCGAACTCGTGCGCGTGGCCGCCGACTCGAAAGCCTTTGTGGAAAAAGCCCGCGCCCAAATCCTCGGCCGCGAAGGCCGCGCCCAGCCCGCGCTCGCCGACGGACTCCTCCTCGCGCGCGACAAGACCAAGCTCGTGGCGGTGGACCTGCGCAAGCCGCGATAAGCCACCCGCGAGCGCCTCCCTCTCCCAGCCAGACTCAAAAAGGCCGTCCACAGGACGGCCCTGCCAAGTGTGTGGGTAGGGTGAGGGAGAAGGGCCGCGTCTGCCTGCTCTACTTAAACCAACCTCACGCCAACACTTCCCGCACCACGTTCCCCCCGGGCGTGATGGGCCGCAGCCGCCCGCCCGCGTCTTCCACGAAGCTGTCCGGGTCAATGCCCATCGCGGCATAGACCGTGGCGATGAAGTCCGCGGGGCCGACGGGTTTGTCCGTCACGCGCTCGGCGTTCTTGTCCGACGCGCCGTGGACGTAGCCGCGCTTTACGCCCGCGCCGGTCATCAGGATGTTGTGGACGAACGACCAATGGTCGCGCCCCGCGCTGCGGTTGATTTTCGGCGAGCGGCCCATCTCCCCCATCACGATGACGAGTGTCTCGTCCAGCAGGCCGCGCGCTTGCAGGTCCTCGCACAGCGCGGAGTAAGTCTGGTCGAGCGGCGGGAGGCGGTGGTTCTTGCAGATGTTGAAATGATCGGAGTGCGTGTCCCACGCGGTCGGGTCGCCGCCGGTCTTGTCGTAGGATTCCCAATAGACCGTGACGAACCTCGTTCCGCGTTCGACGAGCCGCCGCGCCGTGAGTGCGGATTCGCCGAAGAGGTGGCGGCCGTAGCGGTCGCGCAGCGCTGGCTTCTCGCCATCAAGATCGAACGCACGCCAGGCGCTGTCGCGGGAGCTGTTGTCCGCGAGGATGTCGAGGGCGCGCTTCTGGTAGGCGTCGAAGCGTTCGTAAGTCTCGGAGTTGCCCACCCGGTCTGCTTGCACATGAAGCTGTTCGGCAAGCGAACGGCGGTGAGCGAAGCGGTCCAGCGTGATGTCCGCCGGGAGCTTCGTGCCGGGCACGAGGATCTTCCCGGCGGCCTGCCGTTGCACGTCGTAGAAGGATTTTGGCTCGTAGGTGTCGCGCAGCTCAACGTCGGTCACGAGGGGGTCCCACTTGCGTCCGAGCCAGCCGGCGAAGGGGCCGGGGCGGGTGATTTTCTGGCCCCAGCCGGGATTGCACGGCATCCACACGCTCGCGGGCGCGGTGCTGCGGCTGGTGCGAGAGAGATACTCGACCATCGCGTTCATGCTCGGGGCCTGTGTGTTGAGGACGGGCACGAGGGACTCCAGCTTGTCGGCGGGCGCGCCGGTCATCGTGTAGAGCATCCCGGCGCTGTGGTCGTTCTGGTCGTGCGTGGCGGAGCGGATGAGCGTGGAGCGGTCCATCCACTTCGCCGCGCGCGGGAGGTGCTCGCAGAAATGAACGCCGGGCAACGAGGTGCGGATGGAGCCGAACTCGCCGCGCAATTCGCGGGGCGCGTCGGACTTCGGGTCGAAGGTCTCCTGCGCGGCGGGGCCGCCGAAGAGGTAGAGGAGGATGACGGACTTGGCCTTACCCTTGCCGGGACGGTTGGGGAGCGTCGCCTCCGCACGGAGCAACTCCGGCAGCGACATGCCTAGCAGGGACAGGCCACCAAGTCGCAGTATCTCGCGGCGGCGGAGACCGTCGCAGGCGGCTTGTGTCTGTCCGAGAACGCGAATCATGGCAGTGCGTGCATGGGCGGGCTGTCGCCGAGAACCGTAGCGGTGGCGGCGAACTCGTCAACGTGGGAAATGGGTCAAAACAGGGGCGCAGATGAGTGGGAAAAATAATTTGTATTCATGGTTGACAGCAGGACGCAGAATTCTAGCTTCTTTTAGCTATTTGAAGCTTTTGATTCGGGCGGCAGCACGTTTCTTCAGCGGGATTCCCCATCCCCACCTCCTTGGCGTCTGCTGCCCGAATCTTCTTTCTCCCGACTCCCGCTTCCACACCTTCCCCTGAGCGTGGCGAAGCCCCTTAAACTTCACGTTTAAGGGGAGAAAGGGGCGAAAATCCCTCCGTTGGCGCTCAACCGGTCTGGACAGGGAGGTGTCAGGCCTCGATTCGGTCCCCCTGGAGGTAGGCAGGAACCATTTCTAATCCCAGAACTCTTACTTGCCTGCCTGCATCGCCTTGACGTGCGCTAACGTGCCGTTGCGCATGGCCTCGCTCGCCTTGGGCGTGCTCGTGTGGCCGGCGTCCGGGTCATTGTGGATGGCTTTCTTCCCGGTGATATTATTGTAGGCCGCATACACGCTGGTCGGCGGGCAGGTGGTGTCAATGAACCCCACGGTGAAGACCGCTCCGGCCTTCGTGCGCGTGGCGAAGTTCATCGCGTCGTGATAGCGGACGGCCTCCACCACCTTCGGGTCGGGCTTCTCGGCGGACGGGCTGGGTATGAATTTCGGCCAGCCGTTGATGCGGTTGGCGACGATGCCTGTGTGGTCGCATCCGGCCGGCACGCCAGCGGCGAGGAACGTCACCCGCGGATCCAATCCTGCAGCCACGATGGCTTGGTATCCGCCCTGACTCGCTCCATAGACCACGACTGTCTTGCCATCCCATTCCGGCTGCGCGGTGAGGAAATCCACCGCGCGCACAAGTCGGAGGAACATTCCCCGGAAGTAAACTGTGTCCCGCGACTCGCGGCCACGGATGCGGTAGTCGCGCAGGTCAGCATTGGCGAGGTCGGTGTAAAACTTGTCCGGCTGACCGTTGGGCAGGCCGTGCGCGTTGATGTCCAGCGCGAGGAAGTTCTGCTTCGCCCAACCCACCGCCCCGCCGAGGCTGGCGCTGCGCACGCCCGCGCCGTGGACGAGCAGGATGATGGGCAGGCTCTTGGGTTTCGAGTTCTCAGGCTTTGCGAAGTAGCCGGATACCGGCGCGCCGACGGAATCCGCCTGCAAGTCAAACGCGGTGACGCCCGCCGTCGCCTGTTTCACCGGCGTGAGCCGCGGGTTCACGGGCACGGCGGCGAGTTGCTTCTTCTGGTCAGCCCAGAACCTGTCGAAGTCCACCGGCACGGGCTGGCTCGGTTTGATTTTCAACGGGTCAATGCCTGCGCCACCGAGACCGGTGTAGGCTTTCTTCTCCGCACTGGTGAACGACGCGCGGCACAGGAGAAAGCCCGGTTCGTCGAGTTGGCCGGTGATTGTGGCGACGCCATTGGCGAGCTTGGCCTTGCCGCTGGTTGCGGGAGGCATTCCATCCTTGGTGATAGTCCATTGCACCTCGGCCTCGGCGACGGGCTGCTTGTCCAACGTGAGCTCCAGCTTGAAACTCACGGTCTCGCCGGACTTGTAGAGCGCGTCGGCGCGGTCAGGCGTGACCTTCAGGATGTAGTTGGTGGAGGGCCCCTGTGCGGAGAGGGACAACGCCGGTGCGAGCAGCGCGGCGGCCAATAGAAACGAACGACGAACGAGGTGCATGTGCATGGGCGGGTTATCCGATACGGCGCGCCCGCCGACAAGCGAATCCCCCCGGGCGTCAGATTTTCAGTTTCCGCCGCCCCTCTTTTTTCCTAGCCTGCCCCCATGTTCAAGCCGACCGACCTCTTCGACCTCACGCAGACGGAGCACGCGGCCCTGTTCGACGGCTGCGAGTTCGCGTGGGACGCGCTCCAGAAGCTGAAGGCCTACATCAAGGCGAACGCGAAGGACGCGCCGCCGCACGCCTTCGGCAGCCGGGTCTTCATTGGCCAAAACGTCCTCATCGGCGAAGGCACCGTCATCGAGGACGGCGCGATGATTAAGGGCCCGGCCATCATCGGGCGGAACTGCGAGATTCGCCACGGCGCCTACCTCCGCGACCACGTCCTCATCGGCGACGGCTGCCTCATCGGGAACTCCTCCGAGCTGAAGCACTCGATCCTCTTCAACGGCTGTCAGGTGCCGCACTTCAACTACGTGGGCGATTCCATCCTCGGCCACAAGGCCCACCTCGGCGCGGGCGTCATCCTCTCGAACCTCAAGTCCCTCCCCGGCAATGTCACCGTGGAAATCAACGGCCAGCCGCACGACACGGGCCTGCGCAAGTTCGGCGCGATGCTTGGGGACAAGGCCGACATCGGCTGCAACTCCGTGCTCAACCCCGGCAGCGTCATCGGGCGCGGCACGCTGATGTATCCGCTCACGAACTGGCGCGGCGTCGTC
>SIBB01000278.1 GCA_009695395.1 Pedosphaera sp.
GCGAGCCAGAACGCGATGAAGATGAGGAGTCCGCCAACGGTGAGGAGAAAGATGTTGAGGATGTCGGCCATTATCATAGCTTAAATGTGCTGAGGTAACGTTAGGCGCAGCCTGTCGTTACGAACTTAATCGGGTTGCGCTGCGCAAGATAGGACACAGGTGGTGCGAGGGAAGTTTCAAGTTTGCACCCAAACGCGAAAAACGCGCAGCGGGCTTCTGCCCAGTGCGCGTTTAGAATTCCACTCAGCCCCGACAAGTCGGCCGATCGTTTGCTTTACAGCGTCCAGCCCGGGCGATAGTCGCGCTTCACGAGCTTGGCTACGTCCATGTTCCTGGCCTTCATGTTCGGGCCGTCCCAGTCGAGTTTCTTGCCCGTGCCCACGCGCACGGCGACGCAGCCCAGCAGGATGATTTCCGTGAGGTAGGCCGAGATGGCGAAGTTCGAGTAAGGCGTCGCTCCGCCTTTGCAGGCATCCACCCATTCCTTGTAGTGGCCGCCGACGCACTTGGTGAAGTTCTCCGGGATCTCCTTGACGGCCCCGTGGTCCCTCTGGTGCTTCATCTCCTTCTCGTCATTGAGCCTCATGTAGAACGTGGAGCCGTAATCATCCGCTGAGTAGAGCCGGCCCTTCGTGCCGACGACGAGGCAACCGCTGGTGGGCAGGGCCCCAGCCTTCGCGTTGCCGTTCTTGTCCTTTTGGCCGGCGGACAGCGCGATGACGTCGCTCACAATGTCGTCGTGCGGCCGCATGGCCTTCACGTCCGCGTCGTTGGGCTTGCCGTCATACCACCAGAACTTCAGCGGGGGCAGGCCATCGCGTTCCGGGAACTCGAAACGGATGCGCGACGCCTTCGCGTAAGTCTCGGCATGGTTGTCCGAAACCGCCTCGGCCTCGATGGCCGTGGGGTAGCCAAGCTTCAGTGCGCGGAAAGGCATGTTGACCGTGTGGCAAGCCATGTCGCCGAGCGCGCCGGTGCCGAAGTCCTTCCAGCCGCGCCATGCGAAGGGATGATAGCCCTTGTTGTAAGGCCGCATCGGCGCGGGTCCGAGCCACAAGTCCCAGTCCACATTGTCCGGCACGGGCAACTCGCCCACAGGCCGGCCGAGGCCCTGCGGCCAGATGGGGCGGTTGCACCACACGTGAAGTTCAGTGGGCTTGCCGATGATGCCGGCTTGAATGACTTCCACCGCGCGGCGAAGACCGTCCTTGTCGCTGCCCTGGTTGCCCATCTGCGTGACGACCTTCTTCTCCGCCGCGAGCAAGCGCAGGTGCCGTGCCTCGGCGACCGAGTGCGTGAGGGGCTTTTGCACGTAGGCGTGCTTGCCCATCTTCATCGCGAGGCTCGCGGCCGGCGCGTGGATGTGGTCGGGCGTGGAGACGATGACGGCGTCGAAGCTCTTGCCCATCTCCGCGTAAAGCTTGCGGTAGTCGCGATAGCCTTTCGCACCGGGATACTTCGCGAGACGCGCGTCGAGGGTTTTGCTGTCCACGTCGCAGAGCGCGACGATGTTCGCGCCGCCCTTGGCGCACTCATCGGTGTCACTGGCACCCTTGCCGCCCGCGCCAACGACGGCGATGTCCACCTTGTTGTTGAGGTTTTGCCCGCGCAGCAACGGCGGCGCGCTGGCGGCGGCAATGGCCGAGGCAATTAGCGAGCGATTGACGAAGTCACGGCGCGTGACGGGAGCAGCGGAGGATGACAGTGGGAGGAAATATGTTTTGGACATGGGGTAATGCCTACCCAGCCGCCGCCGGGGCGACAAGCAGTTTTTCCAACCGCCTTGTGAAAAAGGGTGAATTCGCCGTGGACGCCACCGCCCCGCTCGCTTACACCAGCGGCATGCCCGCCAACTCTCAGCCGCTCTCCCGCCGCCGCGCGCTCCAGTTCGCCGGCATCGGCATCAGTGCCCCGTTCGTGCTGCGCGCCGCTGAGTCTTCGCCCAAGCATCCGCACGGCGTCGTCAGCGGTGAACCGACCGCTGAGAAGATCGGCGGGCAAGTCCTCGCGTCCGGCGGGAACGCCGTGGACGCGCTGGTCGCCGCCGCGCTCGCCGGGGCTGTCGCCGCACCGCACCAGACCGGCATCGGCGGCTACGGTGCGTCCATCATCATCGCCAGCGCGGACGGGAAAAAGGTCATCTGCATTGACGCCAACTCCGCCGCGCCAGCCGCCGCACACGCAGCCATGTTCAAGCCCGACGCCAAGGGCGTCGTCGCCGGCCACGTCAACGAAGCCGGCTGGCTCGCCGCCGGTGTGCCGGGGATTCTCGCCGGCCTCCAGCTCGCGCTCGACCGTCACGGCACGCGCTCCTTACGTGACTCCGTCGCGCCGGCCATCGCGATTGCCCGCGACGGCTTCAAGCTCTCCGCCGGACTCGCTACTACCATTCGCAGTTTCTCCGCACTGGCCCGAACCCACGAGGGCGGGCGCAAACTGTTCTTCAAGGACGGCGAAGCGCTCGCCGCCGGCGACACCTACCGCAACCCCGAAGTTGCCGCGTTGCTCGAAACGCTCGCGCAACGCAACTCCGTGGACTCCTTCTATCGCGGAGACCTCGCGCAACGCATCGCCGAGTCGTTTCAGAAATACGGCGGCATCGTCACCGCCAAGGACATGGCCGCGTATCAGGCGCGCGAGGTCGAGGCGCTGCGCTTCGAGTGGAATGGCTGCGACGTGCGCACCGCGCCGCTGACCAGCGGCGGACTGACGACATTGCAGGCGCTCGCCACGCTCCGCACGCTGGAGTGGGGCAACCAACCCGCCGGACTCACACGCACGCACGCGCGCATCGAGGCGCTGCGCATCGCGTGGGCTGACCGACTGGCCTTGCTTGGCGACCCGCAGCACGCGCAGGTGCCCGTGGCGAAACTGCTCTCCGCTGATTACGCGAAGGAGACGGCGGAGCGAGTCCGCCGCACGGTGAAGGATGGCAAGGCGCTCGCCCACGCTGCCACGCCACGCCGGCACACCGGCACCATCCACCTCAGCGTGGTGGACAAGGCCGGCAACCTCGCCGCCATCACACTCACGCACGGTAACGGCTTTGGCGCCCGCGTCACAGTGGACGGCCTCGGCCTCACGCTCGGCCACGGCATGTCGCGCTTCGACCCTCACCCCGCCCACCCGAACGCGCCCGGCCCCGGGAAGCGTCCGCTCCACAACATGTGCCCGACCGTCGTGCTGCGCGAAGGCCGGCCCGTGCTCGCCATCGGCGGACGCGGCGGACGCAAGATTCCCAACGCGCTCTTCGAGGCGCTCACGCACTTCGTAGCGCTCGGCCAGCCGATGGAAACCGCGCTCGCCGCGCCGCGCCTGCACACAGAGGGGAACTTGAATCTGGAGCTGGAAGCCAAGTGGCCTGCCGACGAAGCTGAGTCGCTCGCAAAGCTCGGCTACAAGACCAAGCCCGCTGGCAGCGCGACCTTGAGTGCCGTGTCCTTCAACCCGAAGTCCGGCGAGTGCCGCGCTGCGCTTCGTTGAGCGCAGAGGGAGGGGAAGTGTTACTACTTGGTTCCGCCTCCGGAACTCGGCGGCTACGCCAACACACCCTTCACCACCTCGCCCTTTACATCGGTCAGGCGGAAGTCGCGGCCGGCGTAACGGAAAGTGAGCTTCTCGTGGTTCAGGCCCAACTGGTGGAGAATCGTCGCGTGCAGGTCGTGGACGCTCACCTTGTCCTGCACGGCTTCCGCACCGTGGTCGTCGGTCGCGCCGTAGCTCGTGCCGCCCTTCGTGCCGCCGCCCGCCATCCAGAGGGTGAAACCCTTGTTGTTGTGGTCGCGACCGTCGCCGCCCTGCGCGTAAGGCGTGCGCCCAAACTCGCCGCCCCAGATGACGAGCGTGTCCTTGAGCAGGCCGCGCTGCTTCAGGTCCGTGAGCAGACCGGCGATGGGTTTGTCCACGCTCGAGCAATTCCGAGCGAGAGCGCTGGAGAGGTTGAAGTGATGGTCCCAGTTGCCGCTGCCCACTTCCACGAAGCGCACGCCCGCCTCGATGAAGCGCCGGGCCATGAGACACTTCCTCCCGAAGTCATCCGTGTCGCGGTCACCCACGCCGTAGAGCTTCTTCGTCGCGTCGCTCTCCTTCGCGATGTCCAGCACGGCGGGCATCTGGCTCTGCATCTTGAAGGCCAGCTCGTAGCTCTCGATGACGCCCTCGATCGCAGCGTTCTGCGGGTCGCGCTGCTGCGCCTCGCGGTTGAGCGACTGAATCAAATCAAGTTCCAGCCGCTGCGCCTGCGGCGTGCCGGGCGGTTGGAGGTTCTTCACCAGCGCCTGCTGGCCGAACCGGTTGCCGCTGCCGATGCGCGTCCCCTGATAAATCGCCGGCAGGAACGAGCTGCCGAAATTCTGCGCGCCGCCGACGTTGCTGGGCGGGGCGATGGTGATGAAGCCGGGCAAATTCTCGTTCTCCGTGCCGAGGCCGTAAGTGGCCCACGCGCCGAGCGACGGGCGCACGAACTGCGAGCTGCCCGTGTGCATGCGCAGGAACGCCTGCGGGTGCGCGGGCACGTCCGTCTGCATCGAGCGGATGAGAGCGAGGTCGTCCGCGTGCTGTGCGACGTTCGGGAAGAAGTCGGAAATCCACAGGCCACTCTTCCCGCGCTGCTTGAACTCCGCCTTCGGAGCCAGCCACACGCTGCCGGGCCGCGAGCCGGGCTTGCCGTCGTCGGTGATGAGCCGTGGCTTGTAGTCGAACGTGTCCACGTGCGACGGCCCGCCGCTCATGCACAGGAAAATGACGCGCTTGGCGCGCGGCGTGAAGTGCGGCTGCTTCGGGGAGAGCGGTTTGTCATTCGCAACGGCGGCGCGCGCGGCCAGCGCGGAGAACGCGAGGTAGCCGAAGCCGCAGGATACCGAACTAAGCACATCGCGGCGGGAGAAGAGGGGGCGGCTCATGAGATGGAAGTATTTTTAGCCACAGATGGAACACAGACGAAACGCAGATGCAGACTCGAAACGACTGGTGTGCGGACGCCCACATACGGAGCCGCCGAGAAGAAACGTGCTG
>SIBB01000006.1 GCA_009695395.1 Pedosphaera sp.
CATCGAGACGAGGGAGCCGTTCTTGCGGGCAGGGATTTCGCCGCGGTCTTCACCGTATTCGTGGAAGAGATGGCTCATCACGCCCATTCCCTTGGTCATGTTGACGAGGTCGGTCTCGAAGCCGATGAGGCCGCGCATGGGCACGAGCGCCTCGACGGACACCGTGTTGGCGACGTGATTCATGTTCGTGATCTGGGCCTTGCGGCCAGAGAGCGACTCCATGATGGCGCCGAGGTTCTCGTTCGGGATTTCGACGAACAGCTTCTCGATGGGTTCGAGGGAGGTGTCGTTAGGCCCCTTCTTCCAAAGCACTTCGGGGCGGGACACGAGGACTTCGTGGCCTTCGCGGCGCATCTGCTCGACGAGGATGGCGATCTGCATTTCGCCACGCCCGGAGACGGCGAAGATTTTGGGGTCGCTGGTCGGGGCGATGCGCAGGGCGACGTTGGTGCGGATCTCCTTCACGAGGCGGTCCCAGATGTGGCGCGCGGTGACGAGCTTGCCGTCCTGACCGGCGAGCGGGCCGTCGTTCACTGCGAATTCCATCTGAATGGTCGGCGGATCAATCGGGATGTAGGGCAGGCCGGAGCGCAGTTCGGAATCGCAAATCGTTTCCCCAATGAAGACGTCCTCGAAGCCGGTGAGGCCCACGATGTCGCCAGCGTGGGCCTCCTGCACCTCGATGCGTTTCATGCCCTCGAAGTGGAAGATCATCGTGATCTTGCCCTTGGTAATCCGACCGTCGCCGTGGCGGCAGATGGCGGGCTCACCGACCTTCACCTTGCCCTCAACGATCTTGCCGAAGGCGATACGGCCGAGGTAATCGGAGTAATCCAGGTTGGCCACGAGCACCTGAAAGCCGTCGCCGGCCTTGGCGCGCGGGGGCGGGATGTGCTTCACGATGGCGTCGAAGAGCGGCTCCATCGTGCCGCTGGTGTGCTCCAGTTCGGCCTTGGCGTAACCGCCCTTGGCCGAGCAGTAGATGAATGGGAAGTCGAGCTGCTCGTCGGTCGCGTTGAGCGACATGAACAGTTCGAACACGAGGTCGAGCACCTTCTTGGGCGTGGCGTTGTCGCGGTCAATCTTGTTGATGACGACGATGGGCTTGGCGCCGGCCTCGAGCGCCTTGCGGAGCACGAAGCGGGTCTGGGCCTGCGGGCCGTCGGTGGCGTCCACCACGAGCAGCACGCCGTCGATCATGTTCATGATGCGCTCCACCTCGCCGCCGAAGTCGGCGTGGCCGGGAGTGTCCACGATGTTGATGTGGTAATTGTGATACTTGAACGCCGCGTTCTTCGCCTTGATGGTGATGCCCTTTTCCTTCTCAAGGTCCATCGAGTCCATCAGCCGCTCCTCGGAGGACTCGTGCTGGTTGGCGCGGAAGGTGCCGGATTGTTTGAGGAGGCAGTCCACGAGCGTGGTTTTGCCGTGGTCCACGTGGGCGATGATGGCGATGTTTCGGATGTGCTGCATATCAAAAGTTGTTGTCGGCGCTTCCACGATTCGGAGTAACAAACGCACACAGCAAGGCATGCGTGCGGCCACGGGAACCCGCCGGGCCGGGCACTATGGGCAACGGCGGCGAAAGGTCAAGCGGCGGTTCAGAGCTTGTGGAGTCGCGGGCGCTGCCGCCTCACCACACGCGCGCCCAAATCACCTTGAGGTAGCGGCTCTCCAGGCAGTTCGCCATCACGGGGTGGTCCGCGCCCGCGCCGGTGCGGTCGAGGAATTGCAGCCGCCGGCCGAGGCGATGCGCCGCACGCGTCACGATTTCCTCGAAGCCTTCCAAATTAATCAGCCCGGAGCACGAGCACGTCACTAGCAGGCCGCCCGGCTCCAGCACGTTCATCCCCATGCCGTTCAAGTCCTCGTATTTGCGGCGGCCTTCCAGCTCCTCCTCGCGGCTCATGAGAAACTTCGGTGGGTCGAGGATGACCACGGGCCAGCGCGTGTTGTTGCGCTGCATCTGCCGGGCGAAGGAGAACGCGTCGCAATGCACCCAGTCGATCCGCGCCTGGTTCAGGTTCGCGTTGCGCTTGGCCTGCTCGATGGCTTTCTCGTCGAGGTCCACGCCCGTCACATCCGTCGCGCCGCCCAGCACCTTGGCCGCGAGAGCGAAGCCACCGGTGTAGCAGCAGCAATCCAGCACGCGCTGGCCCTTCACGAGGGCGGCGAGCTTGCGCCGGTTCTCCCGCTGGTCGCAGAAGAAACCCGTCTTGTGCCCGGATTCGAAGTTGACCTCGTAGCGCACGCCGTGCTCGCGGATTTTGACCGAGCGCACGTCATTCGCCGCGGCGAAGCGGATGCCCTCGACGCGAGAGATGAAGTCGTCCACGGAAATGACCTGCCGTTTAGTGCCGAGCCGCTCGTGGATCACCGGGAGCAATCGGCCCAGCCGCTGAAACATTCCGAGGCTGTGTATCTCGACACTCAACGTGTCGCCATAGCGGTCCACCACCAGGCCGCTCAGGCCATCGCCGTCAGAGGAAATCACGCGGTGCGCATCGGTGTTCTCGCCCAGCGCGAGCAGCCGCAGGCGCAAATCCAGCGCGCGTTCCAGCAGGCGGTCGAAGAGTTCCTCGCCCACCGCTTCCTCGCCGTAATACAGCACGCGCAAGGGGACGCGCGCCCGCGGATTCCACAGCCCGCTGCCGAAGCGGCGGCCTTCCTTGTCGAAGACCGCCACGAGGTCGCCGGGCTTTGCGTCCGGCGAGGACCCGGCGATCATGGCCGGATAGAACATGGGCTGGTTCGCGAAATACTTGAGCTGCACCCAAGGCGTGGGCCAGGGCTCGCTGCCCGGAGCCGGGCCGACGGGGCGTCGTTCCACACGCGGCTCCGCGGCCGGCCTGGAGTCGGGCGGACCGGTGCGGGCGTGTGCAGGCCGTGAGAAGTCTCCACCCTCGGGCTGGTCGCGGAAATTCCTGCGCTCCCGAAACTCGGGGCGCTCTGGCTGGGGTGCGCGGCGGGGAAGTGACCGAAACTCCCCGGGGCGCGGAGCAAATTCATCCATGCGGGCTTGGGCTTACGGCGGACCGAAGGAGAAGGCAACTGGTTTTGCGCAGCAGCCGTTCAACGCGGGGCGGGTCAGACCTCTCCCGCCTCCGGGTTTGCGCTCGTCGTTGGCTTTTCATAGCTTGGCCGTGAATTCGGAAGAAAGCTCCTAGTCCATAACACCCATGCAAACGGAACCAGCGCCCGGCGACGACCGTCGGGACTTCCTCAAAAAATCCTGCGCCGTGTGCGTTGGTGGCGCGGTGGGAGTGGTGCCGGCCCTCGCGGGCATCGCGGTGTATCTCGACCCGCTCCGTCGCAAGGCCGACACCGGCCTGCTCGCGCGCGTCACCTCGCTGGAGTCGCTGCCCGCCGACGGCACGCCGGTCATGTTCCCGATCATCGCCATCCGAACGGACGCGTGGAACAAATCGATCGCGCCGGTCGGAGCCGTGTATGTGCGGCGCGCGAAGGGCGATCAGGTGCAGGCCTTCAATGTGACTTGCCCGCACGCCGGCTGCGCGGTGGAATTCCAGCCGGAGAAGAAAGGTTACTTCTGCCCCTGCCACAACAGCCTCTTCACGCCGGAGGGCAAGCGCACCGATGGCAGTCCTTCGGCCCGTGACTTGGACAGCTTGAAGTCCGAAGTGCGCGCCAACGGCGAGGTCTGGGTGCAGTTCCAGAACTTCGAGACCGGCAAGGCCCACAAGGTCGCGGTGTCCTGAGCGACACGCGGTTCAATCTGCCAACTTTAACTGACGCCCCCCCATTGCCCATGATTTCCTCCCGGATGAAACCTCTGCTCGACTGGATTGATTCCCGCACCGGCTACCGCAAGCTCACGCAGGAGGTGCTCTACGAAAACATCCCCGGCGGCGCCCGCTGGCGCTACGTCTGGGGCAGCACGCTCACCTTCGCGTTCTCCATCCAGGTCATCACCGGCATCTTCCTATGGATGGCCTACAGCGCGAGTGCGCAGACGGCGTGGGAAAGTGTCTTCTACATCCAGTTCGAGATGGCGGGTGGCTGGTTCCTGCGCGGGCTTCACCATTACACCGCGCAAGTGATGACCATCCTCCTTGCGCTGCACCTGCTCCAAGTGCTCATTGACGGCGCCTACAAAGCCCCGCGCGAGTTCAACTTCTGGTCCGGCCTCCTCCTCTTGCAACTCACGCTCGCGCTCTCGCTCACCGGCTACCTGCTGCCGTGGGACCAAAAGGGCTACTGGGCCACAAAGGTCGCTACCAACATCGTCAGCATCGTGCCCTTCATCGGGCCGGACTTGCAGAAGCTCGTCGTGGGCGGCCCGGACTACGGACATCACACACTCACGCGCTTCCTCGCGCTGCACGCGGGCGTGCTGCCAGGCCTCATCATCGCCCTCATCGGCGGGCACATTTACTTCTTCCGACGCCACGGCATCCACGCCAAGCAGCCGCTGAAGAAACCCGACGCCAAGTTCTGGCCCGACCAGGTGCTGGCCGACGCCATCGCGTGCCTCGGCGTGCTCTTCACCGTGGTGGTGCTCACCCTCATCACGCGCGGCGCGGAGCTGGCTGCGCCGGCGGATGCGGCATCGCAATTCTCCGCCGCGCGGCCCGAGTGGTATTTCCTCTTCCTCTTCGAGTTGCTGAAATACTTCCCCGGCGAATCCGAAATCATCGGGGCCATCGTCCTGCCCGGCGCGGCGGTAGGCTTCATGTTTCTGATGCCCTACCTCGGCCAGTGGAAGCTGGGCCACCGCTTCAACCTCGCCTTCGTTTTCGGCGGTCTCGCGGGCGCGGGCCTGCTCACGTGGATGGCCATGAAGCAGGACAACAACGACCCGAACTTCCAGCGCGCCCTGCGCGACTCCCACCATCAGGCCGCCCGCGTCATCGAGCTTGCGAAGGCCCCCAGCGGCATCCCCATTGCCGGCGCGGCTGTGTTGCTCCGCGAAGACCCCTACATCCAAGGCCCCAAGCTCTTCGCCAAGCACTGCGCGAGCTGCCACCGCCACGGCGGCCACGACGGCGAGGGCAACCCGGTGAAAGACCCGCAGAGCGCCGCCGACCTCAAGGGCTTCGCCAGTCGCGAATGGCTCGCCGGCCTGCTCGACCCCGCGAAGGTGGACAGCCTCCACTACTTCGGCGGCACGAAGTTCAAGGACGGCAAGATGGTCAAGTGGGTGAAGAAGAACGCCGACGAACCCAAGGAGCAGGAGCAGCTCAAGAGCATCATCGCCGCCCTCTCCGCCGAGGCCCAGCTCAAGTCCCAGCGCGACGCCGACGCGCGCGACGTCGACATCATCAAGCAAGGCGTGAAACTCGCGCGCGGCGACGTGGCCTGCACCGACTGCCACGCCTTCGGCAAGCCCGACCCCGACGCCATCGCGCCCGACCTGACCGGCTACGGCTCCCGCGCGTGGCTCGTGCGCTTCATCGGCAACCCGGAGCACGCAGACTTCTACGGCAAGCGCAACGACCGGATGCCGCTCTTCGGCGAGAAGCAAATCCTCGATGCAAAAACCATCGGCATCCTCGCCGACTGGCTGCGCGGTGAGTGGTATGAGGCGCCAAAGACGGCGGGGAAGTAATTAGTGATTAGTCGCCACGGCGCGCCCGCAGGATTTTGCACTAAGCACTAATTACTTTCTGGCCGAACCTCACCGCACCAGAATGTCCGGGCGCAGCCAGAGGCCGTCTTCGTCCTCCACTCTCACCATCGGCCAGTTCGTCGCGGGGGTGATGACTTGGGTGCCTTGGTGGGTGGCGAGGATGGTGTCTTCGCTCTTCGTGCCGGTGATGGAGGGGTTCCACGCGAAGGGCTGATTCTCCAAAACCACGCCGTCCGCCGTGGGCGTGCCGAGGTAGTCGCGGCCTTGGTAGCCGCACGGGCCGCCTTGATGGTGGAGTTGCCATTCGTCCGCAAACCCGACGGCGTCGTAGGCGGCGACGGCTTGGCGGAAGATGTCTTTCACCGGCGTGCCGACTTGGCTGGCGAGGTGCAACTCGGTGTCCACGGCACAGACGGCGTCGTGGCGGCGGCGGAGTTCTTTCGAGATGGGGCCAAAGTGAACCATGCGCGTGAGCGCGACGATGAGGCCGTGCTGCCGCGCGCAGAGGATGACCTCGGCGAACTTGCGGAGCTTCTTCGTCGTCGGGCGCGGGTGGCGGTAGTTCTTGATGCGGTCGTCGGTGGCGACGAGGACGACAACGGGCGTGAGGTTGCGCGCCCAAGCGCGCTCGGAGAGGAGGCCGGCGATTTGGAACTCCGTCTGGCCCGGCTGGAGGCTTTGGCAGGTCTCGTTCATGGCCGCTTCCGCTGCCTTGCCGAGCGCGCGGTAGCGTTTCACCTCGGTCTCACTGAGCGAGTAGTGCAGCGGAGCGAAGAGGTCGGGGCGCGCGGTGGTGGCCCAGTCGCCGCAGTCGGAGAGTGTCCGCTTCGGGTCAGCGACGGACTTGAGCGCCTTGAGCGCGCTGTCGGTGTCGTGCCACTCGCAGAGCAGGGGCTTTGCGCCGAGGCCCTTCACGACCTCGTCCTGCAGGCAGCGCATCTCGATGCGATTGGCGAACAGGTAGAAGCCCTTCGCGGTGACGATGAACTGGCCGAAGCTGAGGTTGCTGTTGAGCGGGATGTGGGCCTCGCCGCCGCAGGCGAGCCATGAGAAGTTCGGTTGCAGGCCGAGCAGCGCGGCGTCGGCTTTGTGTTCGCGCAAGAGCGCGCGGACCTGGGCGAGTTTGAGTTTGAGTTCGGGGTTCATGGGAAAGGGATTGCCACTGGTTTCCGGCTGCCGATAAAGTCCGCGCATCCTAAGCGCCGGTGCGCTCAACTCAACTTTTTTAGATGACCGACTGGAACTTCCAAAGCCGCGCGCACGCCTGCCATGCGTGCGCCAAGCCCTTCGCCAACCGCCAAGCCTATCACACGCTGCTCGCCTTCGAGCGGCACGAGCTTGCGCGGCAGGACGTGTGCGAGGCCTGCTGGACGGCGCAGTTCAGCGAGGGCGCGAGCGACCGCAAGGGCTTCATCTCGCACTGGGTCGGTGAGTATCAGGCGCCGCCCGCCGCCGCGCCGGACGCCATCCAGAAGGAGACCGCCGAGACGCTCCTGCGCAAGCTGATGGAGAAGAACGACCCGCAGTATCGCGCCGCCGCCTACATCCTGGCCGTGATGCTGGAGCGGAAAAAGATCCTCAAGGTGAAGGCGCAGTTGCGCGAGAACGGCGTGCGCATCTTCATCTATGAGCAGCCGAAGACCGGCGACGTGTTCACGATTTCCGACCCGGAGCTGCAGCTCACGCAGCTCGAAGAAGTCCAACGCCAGGTCGCGTCGCTCATGGAAGGCAGCTTGGAAACGCCCGCCGAAGCCGTGCCCGCACCCTACATCGCGCCGCCGGACCAGCCGCCCATCGCCGCGCTGGCGGGTGCGAGTGAGGAAGTGGCGCCGTGACCGCCCTTCCGCAAGCACGCCCCGTCCATCCTTCATCCTTCATCCTTCATTCTTCGCCCCCTCCCCGTGCCTAGTCTTCCCGAGCTCGAAGTCCGCCTCGGCCACCCGTTCCGGGACCCCGCGCTGCTGCGGATGGCACTGACGCACCCCTCCATCGCGCACGAGTCAGGGACAAGTCAGAACCACAACCAGAGGCTCGAATATCTCGGCGACGCGGTGCTCCAGCTCGCGCTCTCCCGCGAACTCTACGACCGCTACCCGCAGCACGACGAAGGCCCGCTCACAAAAATCCGCGCCCAGCTCGTGAACCAAGTGTCCCTCGCCGAACAGGGCCGTGCGCTGGACCTCGGAAAATTCCTTATCCTCAGCCGCGGTGAGGAGATTAACGGAGGCCGCGAGCGCCCCTCAATCATCGCCGATGCCTACGAGGCCATCCTCGGTGCGCTATTCCTCGACGGTGGCTACGAGGTGGCGCGCACGTTCATCCTTCACTCCTTCCGCGACGAGTTCACCAACATTGAGAACGCCGCCACGGCGGACAACCCCAAGGGCTGTCTCCAGGAAATTCTCCAGGCCGTCTCTTCCGAGGCCCCGCAGTATCAAGTCCTCGCCGTCACCGGACCGGACCACGACCGCTGCTTCGAGTGCGCCGTGCTCCACAAGGGCACGGAGATCGGGCGCGGCACGGGCAAGAGCAAGAAGCTGGCGGAAAGCCATGCCGCCGCCACCGCGCTGGATCTGTTGCGGGCGAGCAGCGCCAAACGCCCATGATTTCCGGCGCGCCCGGCTGGCTGCGCATCCCCGCCAAGTAGGACAGCGCGTCCCGTCTGTCTCTCCAAAGATGCGCTCACCTACATTGGAAGAGCCTTCGCCGCGATGTCGTGGCGGAAGTGCGCGGCCTCGAAGTGGATTTTCTCAACAGCGGCGTAGGCGGCGTTGCGGGCGGTGGCGAGGTCTTTGGCCCACGCGGTGACCCCGAGGACGCGGCCGCCGTTGGTCACGGTCTGGCCGTCCTTCAAAGCCGTGCCGGCGTGGAAGACTTTGGTGTTTGGGAGCGCGTTCGCAGCGGCGATGCCGGTGATGACTTTGCCTTTCGGGTAACTGCCGGGGTAGCCGCCGCTGGCCATGACGACGCACACGCTGGCGTTGCTGCTCCACTGGAGTTCGTGGTCCGCAAGCCGGCCTTCGCAGCTCGCGAGGAGGAGTTCGACCAAGTCGTTTTCCAAGCGCGTGAGATAAACCTGCGTCTCGGGGTCGCCGAAGCGGGCGTTGAACTCCAGCACCTTCGGGCCGCTCTTGGTGAGCATCACGCCGGGGTAGAGCAGGCCGCGGAAATCAATGCCGTCCGCCGCGCAGCCGCGCAGCCACGGCTGGAGGATGGCCTCGCCGACGGTGCGCAGCTCGGCATCCGTGAGGAACGGCGCGGGGGAGTAGGCACCCATGCCGCCGGTGTTGAGGCCGGCGTCGCCGTCGAGGGCGCGCTTGTGGTCCTGCGAAGTGGGGAAGAGCTTCGCGACCTTCCCGTCGCAGAGCGCGTGGAGGGAAATCTCCATGCCTTCGAGCAGTTCCTGAATGACAATGCGCTGGCCGGCCGCGCCGAAAGCTTTGCTGACCATGATTTCGTCCACGGCCTGCTCGGCTTCGCGGACGCTCGTGGTGAGAAGGACTCCTTTGCCGAGCGCGAGGCCATCGGCCTTCACGGCGCAGCGGCCATCAAGGCTCGCAGCGAACTGCTTCGCGGCAACTGGGTCGGTGAACGTGCCGGACTTCGCCGTCGGGATGCCGTGGCGCTCCATGAAGTCCTGCGAGAAGGCCTTGCTGCCCTCGAACTGCGCGGCCTGTTTGTTCGGCCCCCAAATCTTGAAGCCGTTCGCCTGAAACAAATCCACGATGCCCGCGGCGAGCGGATTGTCCGGCCCAACGACAGTGAAGTCGGGCCGCTCCTGCTGCGCGAAGGCGAGAAGCTTCGGCAAATCCTCAGCGGGCAGGGGGACGCACTCGACGAGCGCACCGTGCTTGGCGAGACGTTCCTCGGCGATGCCCGCATTGCCCGGCGCGCACCACATCCGCGCGACGAGCGGGGATTGTGCGAGCTTCCAGGCCAGCGCGTGTTCGCGTCCGCCGGAGCCGATGAGCAGGAGTTTCATGCGCGGGTATTGAATCAGGAAGGTGGGAAGGCGGGAAAGGTTTATGAGCCGGAGGTCGGGACCTTTTCCCTTCCCGCTCTGTGTGAGCATACCTACGCTTCGCACCACTGTAGCCACCATGAACACCATTCTTCTCGGCAAAAGCCCCCTCCGTGTCAGCCGCCTCGCCTATGGCTGCTGGCGCATCGCGGACACGGAAGAACTCGGGCGCACCGTCGGGCGCGCGGCCATTCTCGCGGCGCTGGAAGTGGGCTACACGCTCTTTGACCACGCGGATATCTATTGCGGCGGACGCGCGGAGAAGGCCTTCGGCGATGTGTTGCGCGAAGTCAGCGGGATGCGTGAGCGCGTGCTCATCGCGACGAAGTGCGGCATCCGCCTCGCGGGCGAACCACTGCCGAAAGCGCCGGTGCGCTACGACTTCTCCGCCGCGCACATCGTGTGGAGCTGCGAGCAGTCGCTGCTGCGGCTGGGGGTGGAGACGATTGACCTCTATCAACTTCACCGGCCCGACTGGTTGATGAACCCGGACGAAGTCGGCGTTGCCTTCAACCAGCTCCGGCAGCAGGGCAAGGTGCGCGAGTTCGGCGTGAGCAACTTCCGGCCGTCGCAGCTCACCACTTTGCAAAGCGCGCTGTCCTTTCCGCTCCTCGTGAATCAAGTGGAAATCAGCCTCGCGAACCTGAGCCCCTTCACCGACGGCACGCTCGACCAATGTCTCGCCGAGCGCATCACGCCGATGGCGTGGAGTCCGCTCGCCGGCGGCTTGCTGGCGGACGGCGCGCGGCGCTTGCTGCCGTCGCAGGAGAACTACCGCGTCGAGCGCATCGTGGTGGAACTGGACGCATTGGCGCGGGTGCGCGGCAGCACGCGCGGCACGGTGGCGCTGGCGTGGCTGGTGAAACACCCGGGAGGCATCGTGCCCATCGTCGGCTCGACCAAGCCGGAGCGCATCCGCGAAGGCGCCAACGCGCCGCGCGTCGAGTTGACGCGCGAGGAATGGTATCGGCTGCTGGAAGCGGCGCGCGGGGAGCGGCTGCCTTAATTTCTACTGAGGCTTCGCCACCACGTGGCGCAGTTTTCCCCACGCCAACAACCCCGCCAGCAGCGACACGCCCGCGCAAAGCAGATACGGCAAGGCGGGTTCCACATCGAAGAGCGTCGCCGCGAAGATAGGGCCGAGGATGCGCGCCAGGCTCGCCGCACTGTGCGCAATGCCCAGCGTCGCGCCCTGCTCATCCGCGCGTGCAAATTGCGACAGCAAGCCGAACACCGGGGGGCGCGTAAGACTTGATCCGATGGACAGCATCCCCAGCGCGCCGAGCAGCAGCGGCCATGTTTTCACGAACGGCAGCGCCGCGAGGCTCACGGCCACGAGCAGCAGGCTCACCGCGATCAGCGCCGGCTCGCCCAGCCGCTTCACCGCGCGCGCGAGCGGGCCGCCTTGCACGAACGCGCCTACCACTCCGCAGAAGGTGTAGAGATAGACGACCTTCTCATCGAAGACGTGGATCGCGCCTTTGACCGCCTCGAACTTCAGCCCGAAGTTCACGCTCACCAGCAGGCCCAGCGTCGTCTCGAAGCACGCGAAACTGAACGTGGCCAGGAAGAACACCAGCACGAGCAGCGCAACTTCAGGCCGGCTCAAAGTGTCGCGGAGCTGCTCCCAACGGGGCCGTTGTGCCACCGCCATCGCGCCGGGCTGCCAGCTCTCCGGCAGGCGGGCGTAGGCGAAGATGAAATTCAACCCGCACAACGCGGCGGCGATCCAGCCCGGGGCCGTGATCCCGCCGAACTTCAGCCCAAGCCCGCCGAGCGCCGGGCCGAAGATGAAGCCGAGGCCGAACGCCATGCCGATCAGGCCCATTTTCTTCGAGCGCTCCTCCGGCGGTGTGACGTCCGCGATGTAGGCCTGGGCCACGGTGATGTTCGCCCCGCAGACGCCGGCGAAAAGGCGCGACGCGAAGAGAAGCACGAGCGCGGTTTTGCCTTCCTGGCCCGAGCCCATGGCGAAGATGACATACGAAATCGCCGCGCCCGCCGTGCTGAAGAGTAACACGGGCCGACGCCCGATGCGGTCCGAAAGCCGGCCCCACACCGGCGCGAAGATAAATTGCATCGCCGAGTAAGCGGCCATGAGCAGGCCGATGACCAAGCCGCTCGCCTCGAGGGTCTTCGCGAAAATCGGCAGCAGCGGCAGCACGATGCCGAACCCGACGAGGTCGAGGAACACGGTCAAAAAAATTACTAGCAGCGATGGCTTCTTCATTTCAGTAGAGCGCGGACGGTAGCGGGCCAGCGCAAAATGCGGGAAGGAGAAAATAACAACGCGAGATTGCGACCCTCGTGGAGCTTGCTATTGTCCGCGCCAACGAAATGGATACCGCCAAACGCATAGCAGTCCGTGCGCGCTTGGCGATCTTCGGCATGCAGGAGGGCGGCCTGCTCCTCGTAATCTTCCTGCTGGGAGCGATTTTGACGTTCTGCGGGGGCACGGTAAAGGTGCCGAAGCTCCAGATGAATCCCCAGGGCGAGCGAGAGCGCGTCTTCACGGAGCAGAATGGTGAGCGCGTGCTGGTGATGGAGGAGCGGAACAAGTTCCTCAACGCGCAAAACCTCACGCAACTCGCCAAGGACACTAGCTTCATCGGCATCATGGCCGTGGGCGCAACGCTAGTCATTATCGCGGGGCAGATTGATTTGAGCGTGGGGGCGATCTACGCGCTGGCCTCGGTGGTGGGAGGGATGGTCTTCCGCGCGTTCGGCCCGGGCGGCGCGCTGGTGAACGCCCCGCCGCAAGAGGCATTGCTGCTGGGCATCACCGCCTGCCTAGCCATCGGGACGCTCTGCGGTATGCTCAACGGTGCGATGGTCACGGCGCTCAAGGTGCATCCCTTCATCATCACGCTGGGGACAATGGCCATCTTCCGGGGCGCGGCCTTCGTCATGACCAGCGGCCAATCCGTGGGCGATTTTCCGGAGGTGTTCCGCAACGTGATTCGCTGGGAGACCGGCGACGGCTTAAGCCTCGTGCCCCTGGGCGTGCTGCTGGCGGTGACGGTCGGGGGAGCCTTCTACCTCACCTGTCTCGCGGCGGGACGCCACGTCTATGCGGTCGGCGGCAATGAACTGGCCTCCCAGTTCAGCGGCATCCGCGTGCGCTTGGTGAAGCTGAAAGTCTTCATCTACTCCGGGCTGACGGCGGGCGTCGCGGCGTTGCTCGCCATCGGCTACTACGGCAGCGCGACCAGCGGTGACGGGCAAGGCTACGAGCTCGATGTCATCGCGGCGGCGGTCGTCGGCGGCGCGAGCCTCTCCGGTGGTAAAGGCTCGGCGCTCGGCGCACTGCTGGGCGCGCTCATCATCAAGATGATCGACAATGGCATCGTCATCCTCGGCATCGATCAGAACTACAGCCGCATCATCATCGGCGCGGCCGTGATCCTCGCGGTGGTGCTGGACCAGTTCAACAGCTGGTGGACGCGGCGGCGGATGGCGCGGGCGGCGTGACGCAACGCGCGATGCGAACTGCAGTCTGTTGACTGAGAAGCTGAGACCGCACACGGCGGTAAGCACCCTTCCGACGCGTCGGAACGTCGCTCCCGAGCCTTGGAACGCCATTCCGGCCCCTCGGAACGGCGTTCCGACGCCCCGGCGCAGCGTTCCTGACCTCCGGAACGACGTTCCGACGCCCCGGCGCAGCGTTCCCGAGCGACGGCGAGGCGTTCCGACACTCGGGAAGGGGGCAAAAGGCCCTCGGAAAGGGCGTTGTTGACCCTCGGAACCCCCGTTTCAGCCCCAGCAAGGCTATTCTCGAGGGGTGCGAAGCCCTTTCTGGGCTTGGCGTTGGGCGTGAATGGGCCATTGGCAGTCCAAGTCCTACTTTCTGCGTTCCCGATGAACCTCCTTCGCTCAAGTAACTCCGCGCACTGCCGGTTGCTGCTCTGCATGCTGGCCGCGCTGTCGGCCCTTCGTGCGGAGGCCACTGAGCTGCCCCGCGAGCAACTTGATTTCTTTGAGAAGAAAATCCGGCCCATGCTCATCGCGCGCTGCTACGAGTGCCACAGCGCGGCGGCCAAGAAGATCAAGGGCGGCCTCACCCTCGACACCCGCGAAGGCTTGCTCAAGGGCGGGGACGCCGGCCCGGTGATCGTCCCGGGCGATCCCGAGAAGTCCAAGCTCATCGAGGCCGTCCGCTACAAGAACCGCGACCTCCAGATGCCGCCGAAGAGCGCGCTCGCGCCGGAGCAGGTCCGCGACTTGGAACAGTGGGTGAAGCTCGGCGCACCCGACCCGCGCGTGGAGGCGGGGGCGCAGGCCACGGCGAAGCGCGGCCTCAGCGTGCAGGAGGGGCGGCAGTTTTGGGCGTTCCAGCCGCTGCTCAACCAAGCGCCTCCCCCAATTAAAAATCGGAAATCGGAAATCGGAAATCCCATTGACGCCTTCATCAACGCCAAGCTCGCCGAGCAGAAGCTCACCCCCGCTCCGCCGGCCGACCCGCGCGTCTTCATCCGCCGCGCCACGTTCGACCTCACCGGCCTGCCACCGACACCGGAGGAAACTGAAGCGTTCGTCCGCGCCTATTCCTCAATCGGCAATCGCCAATCGGCAATCGGCAACCTCATCGACCGCCTGCTCGCCTCCACTGCTTACGGCGAGCGCTGGGGCCGGCACTGGCTGGACGTGGCGCGTTACGCAGACTCGAACGGCCTTGATGAGAACGTCGCCTTCGGCAACGCGTGGCGCTATCGCGACTACGTGGTGAACAGCTTCAACGCGGACAAACCCTACAACCGCTTCGTGCAGGAACAAATCGCAGGCGACCTGCTGCCCGCCAAAGGCACACCGCAGCGCCACGAGCAGTTGACCGCGCTGGGCTTCCTCAGCATCGGCCCGAAGCTGCTGGCAGAGCCGGATAAGGTGAAGCTGGAGATGGACTTGATTGACGAGCAAATCGAGACGCTGGGCCGTGCCTTCCTCGGCATGACCATCGGCTGCGCGCGCTGCCACGACCATAAGTTCGACCCCCTGCCCACGGCGGATTACTACGCGCTCGCCGCCATCTTCAAGAGCACCCACACGATGGACGACCTCAAGACCATCGCGAAGTGGCACGAGCCGGAAGTCGCCACGCCCGCCGAGCACGCGGTCGTGGAAGCGCACCAGAAGCGCGTCGCAGAGCAGAAGTCAGCCATCGCGAAGCTCGTGGCGTCGGCCAACAAATCTCTCGTCACCGACAAGGGATTGAAAGAAGTGCCGAAGACTCCCGAGACCCAGTATCCAACAAACACTGTCGCCGAGCTGAAGCAGCTCCGCGAGGCGCTCACGACGTTGGAGAAGGACGCGCCCGAGCTGCCCAGCACGATGGGCGTGATGGACGCGACCAACATCGTCAAGGCGCTGCCCATCCACATTCGCGGCAGCCACCTCACGCTGGGCCAACCCGTCCCGCGCGGCTTCCCGCAGGTGATGCAGGTGGCCAACCTGCGCGCTGAAATGCCGGCACAGCAGAGTGGCCGCCTCGAACTCGCACGCTGGCTCGCGAGCCCGGAGCATCCGCTCACCGCGCGCGTGATGGTGAACCGAATCTGGCGCTGGCATTTCGGTCAGGGCCTCGTGGGCAGCACGGACAACTTCGGCGTCCTCGGCGATCGGCCTTCGCATCCCGAGCTGCTCGACTGGCTCGCGCACCGCTTCATCGCGGAAGGGTGGAGCGTGAAGGCGATGCACCGGCTGATTATGGCGAGCGCGGTGTATCAGCGGGCGGCGGGAGCTGAAGGGGTGAAGAGTTTAAGAGTTCAAGGGGGCCGGGCCGCGGCCTTCGCTTCCGCTTCAACCCTTCAACCCTTCAACTCTTCAACCACCGGCCCTTCAACCTCGGACCCCGAGAACAAACTCCTCTCCCACTTTCCAATCCGTCGCCTCGAGGCCGAGGAAATCCGCGACGCGGTCCTGTTCGTCGCCGGCTCGCTTGACCGCACGATGGGCGGCAAGACCATCCCCGTGAAGAACCGCGAGTTCTTCTTCAACCACACCTCGAAGGACGCCACCACCTACGACAGCCCGCGTCGCGCACTCTACCTGCCCGTCGTGCGGAACAACGTCTATGACCTCTTCGAGCAGTTCGACTTCCCTGACCCCGCCGTGCCCAACGGCAACCGCAACGCGACCGTCGTCGCCCCGCAGGCGTTGCTGATGTTGAACAGCGACTTGGTGGGGAAGGCGGCGGAGAAGTTCGCTGCCAGCCTGCTCGCGTCCGCCAGCGACGACACGCGCCGCATCGAACTCGCTTACCAAAAAGCCTACGCCCGTCCGCCGACGGCGAAGGAGCTTGGCCGCGCGAAGAAATTCCTCACCGACTACAAGCCCGATTCAGCCGCCAGCCCCAGCGCGTGGGCGGTCCTCTGCCAGTCGCTCTTGGCGGCCAATGAGTTCATCTACCTGAACTGAATTCTCGGCAGACTCTTGGCCCTCTTTCATTAGCACCGGGCTTCAGCCCGGTGTTATTTGCCCGCCACCGCGAGCCGTTTCAACGGCTTCCCAATTGAACCGGACCGAAACCGTTGAAACGGTTTCGGTATTGCGCTGCACACACACCCGGCTGAAGCCGGGTGCTAATGAGAAACGTGGTGAGACACGCTTGTCGGTTGAACTCGTCCGATTTTCCTCACACACTCTCCCTATGCTAAAGGCCATTCACCTTCTGTTCATTGCTTTGTTCGCAGCCTCCGCGCTCGCGTCGAGCGCCGCCGCGAAACGCCCCAACATTCTCTTCATGCTCACCGACGACCAGCGCTGGGACGCGCTGGGCATCGCGGGCAACCCACACCTCAAGACGCCGCACATGGACCGGCTCGGCAAGGAAGGCGTGTATTTCAAGAACACCTTTTGCACCACGTCGCTCTGCTCGCCCAGCCGCGCGAGCATCCTCAGCGGCGTTTACGCGCACACGCATGGGGTGCAGAACAATTTCACGGAGTATCCCGCGAACTTCCGCAGCTTCCCGATGCAGCTTCAGAGCGCGGGCTACGACACCGCCTACTTCGGCAAGTGGCACATGGGCGAGAACAACGACCAGCCCCGGCCGGGCTTCAACTGGTTCGTCACGCACAAAGGCCAGGGCAAATACTTCGACACTGAGTGGAACGTGAACGGCGCGGGCGGCAAGGTCATCCACGGCTACTACACGCATACCGTCACCGAGCTGGCCGAGGAGTGGCTCAAGCGCGACCACAGCGGCAAACCGTGGCTGCTCATGGTCGGGCACAAGGCCCCACACAGCTTCTATTTCCCGGAGCCGAAATACTCGAACAGCTTCGACAACGTCTGGATTCCGTATCCCGAAAGCGCCTTCCGCCTCGCGGACAAACCGCTCTGGCTCCAAGACCGCATCAGCACGTGGCACGGCATCTACGGCCCGCTCTTCGAGTGGCGGAAAGTTTTCCCCGACAGCCGGCCCGAGGCCGTGAAAGACTTCGCGAACATGACGCGCGCCTACTGGGGCACCCTCCGCTCCGTGGATGATTCGGTGGGCCGCTTCTACGAATTGCTCAAAGCGCGCGGCGAGCTGGACAACACCATCATCGTCCACATGGGCGACAACGGCCTGCTCAACGGCGAACACGGCATGGTGGACAAGCGCACCATGCATGAAGCCAGCATCCGCATCCCGCTGCTTGTGCGCTTCCCCGGCCTCACGCCGGCGGACAAACCCAAGATCGTCGAGCAGCAAGTCCTCACCGTGGACATGGCCCCGAGCCTCCTCGAACTCTGCGGAGCCGCGCCGCTCCCGAACCTCCACGGCAAGTCGTGGGTGAAGCTGGTGCAGAAGGGCGACCCCGCTTGGCGCAAGTCGTGGCTCTACCATTACAACTACGAGAAGCAGTTCCCCTACACGCCCAACGTGCGCGGCGTCCGCACGGACAACTGGAAATACATCCACTACCCCCACGGCGATGGCTCGCCGGACCGTCACATGGCCGAGCTTTACAACGTGGAGTTCGATGCCGACGAGCGGCACAACCTGATTGCCAACCCGAAATACGCCGGTGTGGTGAAGGAGCTCCAAGCCGAGCTAGCCAAACAGTTGAAACAGACCGGCCTCACGCCGACGACCGACACGATGCCGCTGGACGAGGGCATCAAGAAGGCGCTGCCGGACCAGAAGCTCCGGTAGCGCGGGCGATTGCACTCCGCCCCACGACCTGCAAGCCTCCGCGCACTATGTCGAGCATTGGAAAACTGATGAAGCAGGCGACGCGGATGCAGGAGAAAATCGAGCGTGTCCAAAGTGAAATAGCGGACAAGACCGTCGAGGCCACCAGCGGCGGCGGCGCGGTGAAAGTCACCGCTAAGTGCGACGGCTCACTCGCGAGTATTAAAATTGACCCGGCAGCGGTGAACCCCGCCGATGTGTCGCTCTTGGAGGACATGGTCCTCGCCGCCGCGAACAACGCACTCGCCCAAGCGAAGAAAATCTCCGATGCCGAGATGGGCAAGGTCACGCAGGGCTTCAACCTGCCAGGGATGATGTAGCTACTCGAGCGCGGACGCCCAGTCCGCATCACCGGCTGCGGACGTGGGCGTCCGCGCTCCACTTTTACCACCCTTATGGCCTCCCTGCCTGAACCCATCATCGCCCTCACGGCCGCGCTCTCTCGGCTGCCCGGCATCGGCCCCCGCTCGGCGGAACGGCTGGCGTTGCACCTCGTGCAGAACGACGCCGGCGCGGTGCGAATGTTGGCGGACGCCATCCTCGCGGCGCGCGAGCGCATCTCACTGTGCCGCGTGTGCGGCGCGCTCACGGAGCGGCAGCCGTGCGCGTTGTGTGATGACCCGCGTCGCGATGCCTCCCTCATCTGCGTGGTCGAGCGGCCCACGGACATTTTCAGCATCGAGAAGTCCGGCGCGTTCCACGGCCGCTTCCATGTGCTGGGCGGCAAGATTTCGCCGCTCAACGGCGTCGGGCCGGAGGACTTGCGCATCGCCGATCTGGAAACGCGGCTCAGCACTGAGCCGGTGCAGGAAATCATCCTCGCGCTCGGCACGGATGTGGAAGGCGACGCGACCGGCCACTACCTCGCCAAGCGCCTCGCGCCTCGCGGAGTGAAGGTGAGCCGCCTCGCGCACGGATTGCCGGCAGGCAGCGGACTGGAGTTTGCGGATGAACTGACCTTGAGCCGGGCGTTGGAAGGACGAACAAGTATTTAGTCAGCAGTGTTCTACTGAGCACTTTTTCCACATGACCACCTCACCCACGCCTACTCCCACCGCCGTCGTCTTCGACCTCGGAAAAGTGCTGCTGGAATTCGACTACGGCATTGTGGCGCGGCGGCTGGCGGCGCACAGCGGGCGGGACGCAGAGCAGATTCGCGTTCTGCTGGATCAGTCGCCGCTGCTGTTCCGCTTCGAGAGCGGGCAAATGACCAACGACGAGTTCTTCCGCGAGGTGTCATCGCTCACGGACTACACGGGAGCGCTCGAGGAGTTCGCGGACATCTTCGGCGACATCTTCGAGCCCATCGCGCCGATGATTGAGCTGCACGCCCAACTCCGCGCGAGCGGGGTGCCGACGTTTATCTTCTCGAACACCAACGGCCTCGCCATCCGCCACATCCGCGCGAACTTCCCTTTCTTCGCCGGCTTCACGGACTACATCTACTCGCACGAGGCGGGCGCGATGAAGCCGGACGCGCGCATCTACGAAGTCGTCGAGCGCCGGACGGGCCGGTGCGGTGCCGAGTTGCTCTACATTGACGATCGGTTAGAGAACGTAGAGGCGGGGGCGGCACGTGGCTGGCGCGTGGTGCATCACCAGACCCCGGAGCAAACAATCGCGGCGGTGCGCGCGGCGGGCCTGCTCTGAGGGGGTCGGGTTTGTGATTTGAAGCCGCCTTCGGTTCTGCAACTCAGAACAGGAGCGGCGACTGTCAAGTCGTCGGCACAAAAAAACTCCAGCCCGCTTGGCGGACCAGAGTTGGTGAAGGGGAATTGTGAGACCGTGCTTACTTCGCGCCCTGATCAATCCACGCGCGGATGAGGCCGATCTGCTCGGCGGTCAGCGGCTTGCCCTTGCCCTCGGGCGGCATGGCGTCGTCTTCCACTAGGCGGGCGACGGACTTGACGAGCGCACTGTCGGCGCTCTTGCCGGCGACGAAGGCCTTGCCGTTCTCGCCGCCCTTGGTAGCGAAGGCGAGGGTGTCGAGACGGAGCTTGCCTTTCTGCTTCTTGTCACCGTGGCATTCGAAGCAGTTCTTCTCGAAGATAGGCTTGATGTCCTTGTCAAACGTCAGGCCGGCCTTCTTGGAGGCCGGAGGGAGTTCCTTCTTGGCGGCGGCGGCGGCGGTGAACGCGAGGCCCGTGCAGAGACTGAGTGCGATGGTAAATCTTTTCATAATTTGTATGCTGTGCACGGCGGGTATTTAGCCGGAGGGCAGACAGTTTGCACGCGAAAAGATTTCAGGGGCAGGTTTTGCTTTCCATCATCTTGCTCGACAGCTACAACCGACCACGAAGCGTTGCAAGAAGGACACCGCTCTCTGCGGGCCAAACACCCGGTCTGGTGGCCTAGCTGTCAAACCATCACATGAAAATCGGCATCATCGGACTCGGCTACGTCGGCCTCCCTCTCTCGCTCCAATTCGCACGCTCCGGCGTGGATGTCACCGGCCTCGACGTGGATGAAAGGAAGATCAGCGCGCTCACAGCGGGGAAGAGCTACATCGAACACATCCCGGCGGCCGCGATTGCGGAACAAGTCAACGCCGGTCGCTTCCGCGCGACGGCGGACTTCTCTGCCATCAAGAAGCTCGACGCCGTGATTATCTGTGTCCCGACGCCGCTCAACAAAAACCGCGAGCCGGACATCAGCTACATCATCAAGTCCGGCGAGGCCATCCTGCCGCACGTCCACAAGGGCCTGCTTGTGGTGCTCGAATCCACGACTTACCCCGGCACGACGGACGAAGACCTGCGGGCCGTGCTGGAGCGCAGCGGCTTGAAGGCCGGTGTGGACTTCAACCTCGCCTTCTCCCCCGAGCGCGAAGACCCCGGCAACCCGAACAGCATCGTCGCGCAGATCCCGAAAGTCGTCGGCGGATTCACGCCGGCGTGCTTAAAGCGCGCCATCGAGGTTTACAGCAAGGCCATCAAGACCATCGTCCCCGTCAGCTCCTGCCGTGCGGCGGAGGCGACGAAGCTTTTGGAAAACATCTTCCGTGGCGTGAACATCGCGCTGGTGAACGAGCTGAAGCAGGTTTACGCCGCGATGGGCATTGACGTGTGGGAGGTCATCAACGCCGCGAAGACGAAGCCCTTCGGCTACATGGCCTTCTACCCCGGCCCCGGCCTCGGCGGGCATTGCATCCCGATTGACCCGTTCTACCTCACGTGGAAGGCGCGCGAGTATGGGCAGAACACCAAGTTCATCGAGCTCGCCGGCGAGGTGAACACCGCCATGCCGATGTATGTCGTGCATCGCACGCAGGAGGCGCTCAACGCGAAGAAGAAATCCATCAACGGCAGCAAGATTCTCATCATGGGCCTGGCCTACAAAGCCAACGTGGACGACGACCGCGAGTCCCCCAGCTACACGCTCCTCGACCTCTTCAAGGAGCGCGGCGCGAAGCTGGCTTACTTCGACCCGCACGTCCCCGTCATCCGCCCCAGCCGCGAGCACGGCCACTGGGCTGGCGTGAAGTCCGTCCCGTGGACCCAGAAGTCCATCAGCAGCTACGACGCCGTGGTCATTTGCACCAACCACAAGAAGGCCAACAACCAGGAACTTGCGGACTGGGCGCAGGTCATCGTGGACACGCGCAACGCCATGGCCGACGTGAAGGTCAAGGCGGGGAAGGTGTGGAAGGCGTGAACGAGGCCAAATGACTACCTACCCCGAGATCCAAGTTGCACTGCCCGCCGCGCCGCGCCGCTGGCTCATCACCGGTGCCGCTGGCTTCATTGGCTCCCACCTCGTCGAGACCCTGCTCCGGCTCGACCAAGCTGTCGTCGCGCTCGACAACTTCGCCACCGGTCACCGCCAAAACCTCGAGCAGGTCCGCGACCTCGTCTCCGCTACCCAGTGGGCACGCTGCACTTTCATCGAGGGTGACATCACGCAGCTCGACACCTGCCGCCGCGCGTGCGCCGGCGCGGACTACGTTTTGCATCAGGCCGCACTCGGCTCCGTGCCGCGCTCGGTGGCCGATCCCCTGGCCAGCCACGACAGCAACGTCAGCGGCTTCCTAAATCTCCTGCTCGCCGCGCGCGACGCGCAGGTGAAGCGACTGGTCTACGCCTCCAGCAGCGCCGTTTATGGCGACGATCCGGACCTGCCGAAAGTCGAGGACAAGGTGGGCAACGTCCTCTCCCCCTACGCCGCGACCAAGAAGTTCAACGAGATTTACGCCGACGTCTTCGCGCGCACTTACGGCTTCCAGACCATCGGCCTGCGCTACTTCAACGTCTTCGGCCCGCGCCAAGACCCCGACGGCGCGTATGCGGCGGTGATCCCGAAATGGGTCGCGGCGATTTTGAAACGCGAACCGGTGACCATCCTGGGCGACGGCGAGACCAGCCGGGACTTCTGCTATATCGCCAACGTCGTTCAGGCGAACCTGCTCGCCGCCACCACGACCCGCGCTGACGCGCTGAACCAAGTATACAACGTCGCCGTCGGCGACCGCACCACGCTCAACGACCTCTACCGCGCCATTCACAACGGCCTGCATCGGCGCAATCCGGCGCTGCCCGAGCAGAAGCCCGCCTACGGCGACTTTCGGGTCGGCGATGTGCGCCACTCGCTGGCGAACGTGGACAAAGCCCGCAGCCTCCTCGGCTACGATCCATCGCACACGATGTCGCAGGGCCTCGAACTCGCGCTGGACTGGTATGTGGCGAATGTCGGATAGGCACTGGGCGGCAGCCTGCTCTCGCATCAACGGGGATCATCGTCCCCGCTGGTAGCCCGCCCGGATAAGAAACTCCCTCGCCCTGATCTTGCGGGTTTAATCTGTGTCCATCTGTGGCTTCCCCCTCTTGAACCTGCCGAAGGTGTGAAGGGGGAGTATTCCGTGTTCGGACATGGACTTCCCGCCGCCCGAGTTCACTGAACAGTGGTTTTCCCCTTCGCCGCGCCCATCAGTTCCCAGAACTTCGGGTTGTCCTGCAACGCCTCGTCCTCGCCGAGGGGCAGGCTGGAGCGGAAGAGAAAATCCTTCAGCGAGTTCCGGCTCAGGATGCGTTGCACGAGCACTCCCAGTTCGTGGCGCTCGAAGTAAATCCGATAGTCGCCCACGCGGAAGCGGTGCAGCACATGGCCGTCGCGCTCCAGCTTGCCGAACCGCTCCAACTCCGTGCTGATGACCTCCTGCGGCAGCCCGCGAAACTCGCCAAGAATCTGGAGCTGCAGCTCCTTGGGCATCTTGGACAGCTCGGCAGCCCCGGTGGGTGTGAAGATGATCTGAAACGGTCGCATGAGGGGAGTGTCCGCGATCCACCGGGATCAGGGCTGGTCGTATTGGCGCAGGCTGCGCAGCCAGATGTTACGGAAGCGCATCGGGTTGTTGTGGTCCTGCAACTGGATGAAGACCTCGGGCGCGTGCGGCTTGTTGTAGTTGCCGTTGTTTTGGTGCGGCGTGTTGCCCAGGTATTCCTTGCGATGGTGCACGACGACGCCGTTGTGAATGACCGTCACGGCCGCCTTCTTGGCGATCTTGCCGTCGGCATCCCAGCGCGGGGATTCCCAGATGATGTCGTAGCTCTGCCACTCGCCGGGTTTCTTGCTGGCGTTGGCCAGCGGCGGCGACTGGCCGTAGAGCGCGGCGCACTGGCCGTCGGGGTAGGTCGGGTTCTCGTAGGAGTCGAGGACCTGCACTTCGTAGATGCCATTGAAGAGCACGCCGCTGTTGCCACGGCCCTGGCTGTTGCCGTCCACCTTCGCAGGCGTGGCAAACTCCAGGTGCAACTGGAAATCGGCGAACGAGTCCTTGGTCTGGATGCTGCCGGACTTGGGCGCGACTTCCATGTAGCCGCCTTCGATCTTCCAGCCCGCGTCGCCCTTGCCGCTCTTCCATTTGGACAAGTCCTTGCCATCGAAGAGGACCGTGGCGTCCGACGGCGGCGGCGCGAGGTGACTGAAGGTCGCGGCTGGCGTGACGACCGGCGGCACCGGACGGGTGCCGTCATGGACGTGCCACTTGGTGCCGGGGATGAGCGGGGACTTGGCCTCGTAGCCGAGGCTCTTCTTGACCGCGTCAGCAGCAGTCAGCGCGACGGCTGCCCCGACGACGAGCGCGGGGACAATGAACTTGGGGGAGAGGAAATGTTTCAGCATGCGGCGCATCATTTCGGCGGGGGGGAAAAAGGCAAGATAGTTTCCAGACACGTAGCCGCCATCGCGACTAGCACCGCACCCACCACAACCAAGAGGATGCGCGTCATCCGAGTTGGGTTCAACCAAGCTGACATTGCGGAATTCGACGTTGTGAAGCGGCGAATCGTTTGAAGGAGATACGCCCTCGTGGCGGTGCGCTAGTCTCCAGACCGCAGCGGCGCAAAGCGGAGGGCGGCGGGAAAGAGTCGAGTGCGCGCTGCGGGAATCACGGGTTGCGAGAGCGAGTTCAATTTGCCGCGCCCCAGATTTTCACCAGCACGTCATGGAGCGTCGGGTCGTGCTCTTTCAACTCAGCGCGGACAAATGGATAGAAATCGTTCCTGTAAAAATACGCCTCCGTGCCCTCGGCGAAGTATTCCTTGTGGTTGGCCAGACCGTAGTGCTTCACCTTTTTGCCGGTGTAAAGGAGGACGCTCTCGTAAGTGCCGGCCTCCTTCGCCTTGTTGTAGGCGGCGATAACTTCCGGTTGGTCGAAGCTGAGAATCTGGTCGTGATAGGCGTGGGCCAGCTCATGAAGGATGACGGCCGGATGCTTGAGCAACTGGCTGCGTGAGACCAGCTCGCGGGCCTGTGGGATGTGGACCTTGCGCGTCAGGCGCGGGTCGTGACCGTTGGCGACAAGCCAGCCCTTGCTCGGGTGATATTGCATCGCCTTCAGCAGCGGATGGCTGTGCTCAATCCAGATTTCGAGAGCCTGCAACTTGGCCAGCGGCTCGGCGGGCACGAGGATTTTGATGCGCTGCAAATGGTTGGCCAGCATCGTGAGCGCTTTCGACCCTTCCTCGCGGTGCTCCCCTTGCAGCAGTGCCGGATCGATGTGAATCTTCCAGCCCTCGATGTCGCGCACCACCGGCTCGAAGCGCACGGATGGCGACGCTTTCGCCTTGTCGGCCGCTTTCGCACCGGCGTCCTGTGCCAGCGCGGTGGGACCGACGGGCAGCGCGCAGGCAGCCAACGCTGCGAGAAGGAGTGGTATGGCTTTCATTCCCCCAGTGTTTCCCCGGCGGCGCGGCATGTCGAGCGAACATCGCCGTCCTCGTTCGAGGGCGTGTCCCCGCGGGTGGTATCTAGAAAAAACCGTTGCGCGGCCCCGACCGTTCGCTAGGTTTCCGCTGCGGTTTGTCCGATGGTGTAACGGTAGCACAAGGCCCTTTGGAGGCCTTTGTCATGGTTCGAATCCATGTCGGACAGCCAAAAACATAAGGGGAGTTCAAGAAATACGGCCTGCGGACACAAATTTTTCACAGGTTCCCCCTGAATCCATCGAGGCGGATGTGATCAAGTGCCCCAAGAAAGTGAAGCGCCACGGCAAGGTGCTCGCAAAGATTTACCCCTCAGAAGGGCGGCGCGGCTACCGCGTTTGCTGGCAGCCAGTCGAGGGCCGGCGGCTCATGAAGTCCTTCGCCACCTACGGCGGCACCAAGGGCGCGCTCCAATTCGCGGAGGCAGTCGTCAAGGAAATCGCCACAGGCCCGGACACTGCGCGCCGAGGCGCGGTTCGATTACCTGCTCAACCGCCCCGAAGCCGAGAACATCGGCGCGAAGGTCAATGCCGCCATGCGCGACATCGAGAAGCACAACCCGCAGCTCGCCGGCGTCCTGCCCAAGACCTACAACCTCTTCACCAGC
>SIBB01000007.1 GCA_009695395.1 Pedosphaera sp.
CAATCGAAAACCTGCGCGTCGAATACTCTAGCCGCGACCTCGGCGAATCCACCAAAGTCGCGGTCAACGGTCTGACTCTCCGTGTCGGCCAAGGCGAAGTCTTCGGCTTCCTCGGCCCCAACGGCGCGGGGAAGACTTCCACGATGAACGTCCTGCTGGGCTTCGTGCCGCCCACCAGCGGCATCGCCCGTATCTTTGGCGTGGACGTGCGCGAACCCATCGCCCGCCAGCGCATCGGCTATCTGCCGGAGCAGACCTACTACTACAAATTCCTCACCGCCGAGGAATTACTCCGCCTCTACGCGGGCATCTTCGGTATTCCCAGGGCTGAAACCGAGACCCGCATCGACGCCGTGCTGAAACTCGTTGAGCTGGACCACGCGCGGAAACGGCAGATCAAGACTTACTCCAAAGGGATGCAGCAGCGCGTGGGCCTCGCACAGGCGCTCATCAACGACCGCAGCATCGTCCGCTACCTCAAGGAAATCTGCCTCCTGCTCATCTGGCTCTCCGCACTTGTCATCGCCATCACCTGCACCGCCCGGCAAATCCCCGCCGAACGCGAGCACCGCACCATCTTTCCGCTCCTCGCAAAGCCCGTCACGCGCGGGCAGTTCGTGCTCGGCAAATTTCTCGGCTGCTGGCTCGCGGTCGGCATCGCCCTCGCCTGCTTCTACCTCTTCTTCGGTCTTGTCAGCGCCACGCGCGAACAGCATTGGCCGATGTTAAACTATCTCCAGGCTGCGTGGCTTCACTGGATGATGCTGGGCATCGTCATCGCCTTCACCCTGCTCGGCTCGATTATCTTCGCCGCCCCCTCCTCCAACGGCACCATCTGTTTCGTCTGCACTGCCGGCATTCTGTTGTTGGGGCGGCACCTGAACAAAGTCGCCTTGAGCCTCGCCGAGCCGCTCCAATCGCTGCTCTACACCGCTTACTTTGTCCTTCCGCACCTCGAATTTTTCGACGTCCGTGAGCTCATCATCCACGACGCAGGCTTGATTCGGTGGGACATGATCGCGCTCGCCACTCTCTACGCTGCGGCCTACGCCGCGTTCTTCCTCTTCGCCGCGTGGCTCGCCTTCCGCCGCCGACCGTTGAACTGACATGAACCCAATCCTGCCACTCGCCATGGCCCTCGCCGCCGCGTTGACAGCGGGGGGGCGACTCTTGCTCTGGCAGCAATCCCGGGGTCAGGACACCAACTCACTCTTCACCACGGTGCTGGGCGAAAGCCGCCGCGCTTTCGCGGACCAGATGTTCCTCAAGGCCGATGTCTACTACCACATGGGCAACTACCCCTCCGTGTTCGATCTCGCCCAGTCCGAGGGCAAGACCCGCATGGGCAAGGAAAGAGAGGGCCATGATCAACACGATCACCCCCAGTCGCCGCCGCCGCACCGCGACTGGATCGAAGCCTTTGGCAGCCATTTCCACCCCACCGGGCACCGCCACTTGGAAGCCTTCCGCGACAGCCGCGAGATTCTCCCCTGGCTCCGCCTCGCAGCCGAACTGGACCCGCACCGCGTGGACATCTACACGGTCGCCGCCTACTGGCTCCGCGAACACCTGAACCGGGTCACCGAGGCCGAGGCATTTCTCCGCGAAGGCCTGCGCGCCAACCCCGACAGCTATGAAATCCTCTTCGAACTGGGCCACCTCTACGCTGAGAACAACCGCGATGTTTCGCGCGCCCGCGCCGTGCTGGAGCTCGCCATCAACAAGTGGATCCGTCAGGAAGCCGCCAAGCCAGCCCCGGACACATACAATTACCGGCTCATTCTAGGCCAGCTCGCCACCCTTGAGGAGCAAGCCGGGAACCTGGACCGCGCCCTCGCCCACTTCACCCGCCTCAAGCACTTCTCCCCCCAGCCCGACGCTGTCCAGAAGCGCATTGACGAGGTGCAGGAAAAAATGAGCGGCAAAAAGTAGCGCCGGTGGTTCTGCCAAAGTTGCTGTTCCCTTGAGGAGGCTGAATTGACTTCGCACCCGGCTTCGCGGACAAATCTCCCCGTGACCAAGACCCAAGCTGCGACGTGCGCGTAGTCCTAGACGATAGCGTGGATTACCATTCTCATCGCCAGCCTGTGCTTCGCAGGAGACGACATGAGGAGTCTCTTAGTCAGAGCCTCCTCACGTGGGCACCTACCGGGGAGGCTTTGCCTTGACCACCTGGTCCTTCGCCTCCTCTCTCTGGCTCATCCTGCTCGGCGCTGCCGTGTGGCTCGGCGCGGCTTGGCTGTGCTGGCAGAATGCCACGCGGCGCGGGGGCAAGGCGGCGGTGTTCATGGAGTCGCTGCGGCTGGTCATCATGACCCTGCTCGTCTTCACGCTATTCCGGCCCGAGTTGGTGCGGCGCATCGAGCGCAAGGAGTCGCCGCAAATCGCCGTGCTGCTCGACGCCTCCGGCAGCATGGCCACGCGCGATGTGCGCGGCGGCTCGAATGTCCTCACGCGCGCCGAGTGGCTCGCGGCGCGGCGCGCGACGAACTTTTGGAAGCCGCTGGAAAAGTCCGGCAAGGTCATCGTCGAGGATTTTTCCGCGCGACCGGCGGACACAAACTTCAACGCGCAAGCCGAGGCCGGCACGGACTTGAGCGCCGCGCTCGAAGCGTCGCTCCAACGGCACAAGAACCTCCGCGCCGTGCTCGTGCTGACGGACGGCGATTGGAACTCCGGCAAACCGCCGTTGCTCGCCGCCGCGCGGTTCCGCGAGACCGACACGCCTATCTTCGCCGTGGGTGTGGGTGCGGAGCAGCCGTTGCCGGACTTGGTTTTGGAGCGCGCCACGGTGCCGAGCTACGGCCTCATCGGAGAACAGATTTCCATCCCGTTCCGCATCGCGAGCCATCTGCCGCGCGAGGTGAAGACGCAGCTCATCATTGACGCGGGCGACGGCGAGGAAGTGAAGAAGGACATCACCATCCCGGCGGGCGGGCAGTTGCAGGACGCCATCGTGTGGTCGCCGCGCAACGTCGGCGAGCAGACCGTCTCGCTGCGCCTGCCGCCCGAGGCCGACGAGGCGCTCACGGACAACAACGCGCAGCAGTTCCGCATCGCCGTGCGCTCGGAGACGCTCAAGGTGCTCGTGGTGGACTCGCTGCCGCGCTGGGAATACCGCTTCCTCCGCAACGCCCTCGAGCGCGACCCCGGCGTGGAGTCGCATTGCGTGCTCTTCCATCCGTCGCTCGGGCCAGGCGGCGGGCGCAACTACCTCACCGCCTTCCCCGGCACGAAGGAGCAGCTCCAGCGTTACGACGTGATTTTCCTCGGCGATGTGGGCGTGGGCGAAGGCGAGCTGAAGGAGTCGGACGTGGCGCTGATTCGCGGCCTCGTCGAGCAACAGGGCAGCGGCCTCATCTTCCTACCGGGCCGCCGTGGTCGGCAGATGTCCCTGCTCAACGGCCCGCTCGCGGACCTCATGCCGGTGCAGCTCGATGACAAGCGCCCCGACGGCGTCGCGTTGCAGAACGAAGTGCCGCTCTTGCTCTCGGCCACGGGCAAAGGCCACTTGCTCACGCGCTTCGACGGCGACGAAAACCGCAACGACGACATCTGGAAAAACCTGCCGGGCTTCTACTGGAGCGCCGCCGTGGAGAAGAGCCGGCCCGGCAGCGAAGTCCTTGCCGTCCACGCTTCGATGCGCAACGCCTGGGGTCGCGTGCCGTTGCTGGTCACGCGCCCGGCGGGCAGCGGCAAGGTGCTTTTCATGGGCACGGACAGCGCGTGGCGCTGGCGGCGCGGCGTCGAGGACAAGTGGCATTACCGCTTCTGGAGCCAAGTCGTGCGCTGGATGTCGCACCAGCGGCACCTCGCCGAGCGCGCGGGCGTGCGGCTCACCTTCAGCCCCGAGACGCCGAACGCCGGCGACACCGTTTTCCTCCAGGCCACCGTGCTCGACGCGAGCGGCTTCCCGCTGGAGAAGGGCAAGGTGGACGGCAAAATCACCACGCCCGGCGGCCGCACGGAGCAGCTCGACTTCGCCGCGCTCGACGGCGGCTGGGGTGTGTTCAAGTCCAGCTTCGTGCCCAAGCAAGGCGGCCCGCACAAAATCCTCCTCACCGCCGACAGCGCCGGTCGCAAGCTCGAAACCGAAATCACCGTGACGCAGCCCGTGCGCGAGAAAGTCGGCCAGCCCGCGAACTTCACCGTGCTGCGCGAACTCGCCTCCCTCACCGGCGGTGCCATCGGCCCGACCGCCGACCTCGCCAAGGTCATCGAGCAAATCACGCTGCTGCCTGAGCCGAAGCCCTTGGAACAACGCATCCGCCTCTGGGCCGACCCGTGGTGGGCTGGCAGCATCCTCGGCCTGCTGACGGCCTATTGGGTGAGCCGCAAGCTGGCGGGGATGGTGTAGCCGGGGAGTCGCTGAGGTGAAGTGGAAGCCCGCAGCGGACTACGTGAGGAGGCGGATGGGTTGACTGTCCGTCCCGCGCAACTCCGCCATTGCCCGCACTTCTGCGCTGCTCCAATAATCCCGGCCCTATGTCGAGTCGCAGACAGTATCCGTTTGATTTGATTGAGCCCAAGTGGCAGCGCGCGTGGGACGCGGAGCAGACTTTCCGTGCCTTCAACCCCGGCGACTCCGTGCCGGAGGGGCATCCATTCGGGACGCGCCACTCCATCGCGGGGAAGACCGCCTCCGCCGCTGCGCTGCCGCCGAAGTTCTACATCCTCGACATGTTTCCCTACCCGTCTGGCGCGGGGCTGCACGTGGGGCATCCGGAGGGTTACACGGCCACGGACATCCTCGCCCGCTACCGGCGCGCGAAGGGGTTCAACGTCCTACATCCGATGGGTTGGGATTCCTTCGGCCTGCCTGCCGAGCAATACGCCGTCAAGACCGGCCAGCATCCGCGCGTCACCACCGAGGCGAACATCGCCAACTTCACGCGGCAGATTAAATCC
The DNA here is from genome assembly GCA_009695395.1 of Pedosphaera sp. GTDB lineage: Bacteria > Verrucomicrobiota > Verrucomicrobiia > Limisphaerales > SXTU01 > SXTU01. The sequence goes on from SIBB01000007.1 coordinate 4,909, forward strand.
CTGGGCTTCAGCTACGACTGGACGCGCGAACTCGCCACCACCGACCCCGGCTACTTCCGCTGGACGCAGTGGATTTTCCTCCAAGTCTACCACTCTTGGTTCAACCCGGAGACGAACAAGGCTGAGTCCATTTCCACGCTGAAGTTTCCCGCCGACTGCACAACCGAGGAGCAGCGCCGCGCCTACCGCGCCTCGAAGCGCCTCGCCTACGTCGCCGAGCAGCCGGTCTGGTGGTGCGAGGGGTTGGGCACCGTGCTGGCCAACGAGGAAGTCGTGGACGGCAAGAGCGAGGTGGGCGGCTTCCCCGTCGTGCGCAAGCCGATGCGCCAATGGGTGCTGCGTATCACCGCCTTCGCCGAGCGCCTGCTGGCCGACCTGAACACCATCGAGTGGAGCGACTCGCTCAAGGAGATGCAGCGCAACTGGATTGGCCGCAGCGAGGGAGCGGAAGTGGACTTTGCGATTGCTGATTGCGGATTGCCGATTGCTGATTCCAAAATCCGCGTGTTCACCACGCGCCCGGACACTTTGTTCGGCGCGACTTACCTGGTGATTTCACCTGAGCACAAGCTGGTGGAGCAACTGACCACGACGGAACAGCGCGCTTCGGTTGAAGCCTACAAGACTGAAGTAGCCAAGAAGTCCGACCTCGAACGCACGGAGCTGGCGAAGGAGAAGACCGGCGTCTTCACCGGCGCGTATGCCATCAACCCGGTCAACGGCGAGCGCATCCCCATCTGGATTGCCGACTACGTGCTGGCGAGCTACGGCACGGGGGCAATCATGGCGGTGCCAGGCCACGACTCGCGTGACTTGGAATTCTCCCAGAAGTTTGACCTGCCAGTGCGCGTCGTCGTGCAGGCCCCGGCTGGGAAGGATTCCATCGGCTTTCTGGACGACGGCGTCGCGGTGAACTCGGACTTTCTCAACAACCTCCCCACCGCCGAAGCCAAAGCGAAAATCACCGCGTGGCTTGCAGCCAAGGGCCTCGGCAAGAAGACCATCAACTACAAGCTGCGCGACTGGCTCTTCAGCCGGCAGCGGTATTGGGGCGAGCCCTTCCCCATCGTCTGGCGGCGCGACGCCTCCGGCCAGCCGTATCACGAGGCGCTGCCCGAGAGCGCGCTGCCGTTGCTTCCGCCCGCGCTCAGTGATTACAAACCCACCGCCTCCGGCGAACCGCCACTAGCCCGCGCGAAGGACTGGGTGAACCTCCCCGACGGAGCCGTCCGCGAGGTGAACACGATGCCGCAATGGGCCGGGAGCTGCTGGTATTACCTCCGCTACCTCGACGCGAAGAATGGCAACGCCTTCGTGAGCAAGGAGGCCGAAAGCTACTGGATGGGTTCCTTCTCAACTCTCAACTCTCAACTCTCAACTCAATCCACGCCCGGCGTGGACTTATACGTCGGCGGCACCGAGCACGCCGTCTTGCATCTCCTCTACGCTCGTTTCTGGCACAAGGTGCTCTTCGACCTCGGGCACGTCTCGACCGCCGAGCCGTTCTTCAAGCTCGTCAATCAGGGACTCATCCTCGGCGAGGACGGCCAGAAGATGTCCAAGTCGCGCGGCAACGTGGTGAACCCCGACGACGTGCTCGTGGAGTTTGGCGCGGATGCCTTCCGCCTCTACGAGATGTTCATGGGGCCGCTGCAGGACACAAAGCCGTGGAACACGCGCGGCGTCGAGGGCGTGTATCGCTTCCTCGGGCGCGTCTGGCGGCTCTTCATCGAGGAGAAGTCCGAAACCGCCTTCGAGCAGGCGCAGACGGTGGCCACGCAGCCCGACGCTGACTTGCTCGACCACCTCGTGATGAACGGCACGATTGGCGAAGTCGCCGCCACACCCGCGCAGCTCAAGGCCCTGCACGCCTGCATCAAAAAAGTCACCGAAGACCTCGACCACCTGCGCTTCAACACCGCCATCTCCGCGATGATGGTGTTCGTAAACGAGGCCAACGGCTGGCAGTCGCGCCCGTTCTCGGTGATGCGGACCTTCCTCCAACTCCTCGCGCCCTTCGCCCCGCACATCGTGGAGGAACTCTGGTCGCGCCTGCACTCTACCTTCGGCCAACGCGCCCCCTCGCTCACTTACGCCGCGTGGCCCAGCTATGACCCAGCGCTTCTTGTCGAAAGTGAAATCGACATTCCCGTCTCCGTGAACGGCAAGCACCGCGACGTCATCCGCGTTTCCGCTGACGCGGACAACGCCACCGTCGAAGCTGCCGCCCGCTGCGCGGAGAAGGCCCAACCCTTCCTCGAAGGCAAGACGGTGCGGAAAGTCATCATCGTGCCGAAGAAGATGGTGAACATCGTGGTGGGGTGAAGGAACCTGTGGTCGCAAGCTTCAGGTTGCGAATCCGTCGGGATAACTGAAGCGCAGGCGAAGTCTGCCACCACGACTGCGTCCCGCCTCAAAACTTCCGCTTGGGAATCTCGAGCACGACCGGCTTGGACACGGCACGCGGCGGCTCGTTGTTCCTGAGCACCGTGTCTGCCGTGCCGTAGTTGAGGGGATTCTTCGGGTCGAAGTCACCGAGGCCGCCACGCGGACCGAGGTCCATCGCGGAACGTCCGGGTTGCCCAAGCGCGCCGCCAAGCCCGCGCCGGTCGAAGCCGGTCGCAGGCAGTCCCACGCTGCCGGGAGCGACTTTGCCCGCAGACCGCGAAGGGTCCACGCCAGCCGCAGCGGGTTGTGCCCACGGGTTGTTGAAAGTGCGTTTGAAGGTGTCGAGGCTCGCATCGCGCTCGCGCTGCCGGTCGCGGGCCTCCGCCACCGCGCGGCCCACGGAACCGCTGCGCGCACCGGAAGCTCCGAACAAATTGCCTTCCTCTGAACCACGCGGATTACCCGTCGCGCGGGTTTCCAGGCCAGTGGAATTCTCACCTGACTTGGCGCTGTCGGTGCGCGCGTTGCGGGCAGAGGTGCCAGTGTTGTCCTTCCGGTCGCGCATCGTCCTTTGCGACGAGTCGGTGCTCTTGGAGCGGTCCGCCGGGTCCGCCTTGCCGTCCGGGCCTTCGATGTAACGCTCGACAGAGGATTTGGACCTTTCGTTTTCGTCGCGCTCAGGCTTGCCACTGTCGCGCTCGGAGCCTTGTTTGAGGATGGTTTCGGACGATTGGAAAATCCAATTGCGCTTCTGCTCCTGTGCATCCAACTGCCGGCGCGTGAGGCCGGTGGTGGGCGTCACTGCCTGCGATGGCATGAGCAATGGGTCCATGGCGAAATTGGGACGGGCGAAGTTGCGGGCCTCAGCGGGGAGCAACGGCTCGCGACGGTCGAAGTCCTGTGGCGCGGACGGACCGGTGCGGCCGGAGAAGAGAATCGGCTCGCCCGCGGTCAGGGCGTGCGCGCCGCAGAACAGCGCAGCGCTGAGAAGCACTGGCCGAAGGGGCCGTCGCAGACGGGGGCCGTCCAAAAGCATGCCTTGTTCATAGTCCATATCGCGGGGACGGTCAAAACGGAAAGCGGCGCGCGGCGTCGGGTAATTCCCGCACTCGGCGATTGGCCAGCCAGCGGCGTATCGAAGCCCACTTTCCCACTTTCTCACCCGCCCACTTTCGCCCATTCTCCCAGGGATGGCGGACTCGTCCAATCTTCTCGCGTTGCTGAAGCAATACTTCGGCTACGCCAGCTTCCGCCCATTGCAGGAGGAGATCATCCGCGACGCGCTCGCGGGCAAGGACGTGATCGCCCTGCTGCCCACCGGCGGCGGCAAGTCGCTGTGTTTCCAACTCCCCGCGCTCGCCCGTAGCGGCCTCACCGTCGTGGTCTCGCCCCTGATTGCCTTGATGAAGGACCAGGTGGACGCGCTCACCGCCAGCGGCGTCCCGGCGACGTTCCTGAATTCCTCCCTCAACGCCAACGAGGCTCGCGCCCGCCTGCGCGGCCTGCACAACGGCGAGTTCCGCCTCCTCTACGCCGCGCCCGAGCGCCTCATGCTCTCGGGGATGCTCGCCGATCTCGAACGCTGGGGCGTGAACCTCTTCGCCATTGATGAGGCGCACTGCATCAGCGAGTGGGGCCACGATTTCCGCCCGGAGTATCGGCAGATTGCCCAGCTCCGCGAACGCTTCCGCAAGTCCCCTTCATGGCGCTCACCGCCACCGCCACCGAGCGCGTCCGCGAAGACATCGCCGACCAGCTCAAGCTCCGCGACCCCGCCCGCTACGTCGCCAGCTTCAACCGCCCCAATCTCAACTATCGCATCAGCGCCAAGACCGGCGCTTACGGGCAAGTCCTCGATTTCCTCCGCGCGCACCCGCGCGAGAGCGGCATCATCTACTGCCAGGCGCGCAAGACCACCGAGTCGCTCGCCGAGAAGCTTCGCGCCGACGGCATCAAGGCCGCGCCCTACCACGCCGAAGTCCCGAAGGAGGAGCGCAGCGGCAATCAGGAAGGCTTCCTCCGCGACGAAATCCGCGTCATCTGCGCGACCATCGCGTTCGGCATGGGCATCAACAAACCCAACGTCCGCTTTGTCATCCACTACGACCTGCCCAAGAACATCGAGGGCTACTACCAAGAGACCGGCCGCGCGGGCCGCGACGGTTTGCCGAGCGAATGCCTGCTGCTCTTCAGCCCCGGCGACGTGCAGAAATACCTCGGCTTCATCAGCGAGAAGCCGCCCCCTGAGCAAGTCATCGCGCGCGAGCAGCTTTCGCAGATGGTCCACTACGCCGAGTGCTCCGGCTGCCGCCGCGTGGAGTTGCTGGCTTACTTCGGCGAAGCATCGGCTGATGAGAACTGCGGCGCGTGCGACAACTGCCTCACACCCCGCGCGACTTTCGACGGCACTGTCGCCGCGCAGAAATTCATGTCCTGTGTCTTCCGCATCCGGCAGTCCAGCGACTTCGGCACCGGGTTGAACCACGTCATCGAAGTGCTCACCGGCGCACACAGCGAGCGCGTGCTCAAGTGGGGCCACGACAAGCTCACCACCTACAACATCGGCCGCGAGCACACGCGCTCCGAGTGGGCCGCCATCGGACGCGAACTCATCCGGCTCGGCTACCTGCGCCAGACCACGGACAAGTTTCCCGTCGTCGAGTTGACCGACGCCGGCCGCGCCGTGCTGGCTGCACGCACGAGGGTCACGTTGACCAAACCCGTGACTGCACCAGAGAAACTCGTCAGCCACGTCGGGGAAATCGCCTGCGACGAACTGCTCTTCGAGAAGCTCCGCCGCCGCCGCAAGGAACTCGCCGACGCCCGCGCCGTGCCGAGCTACATCATCTTCTCCGATGTCGCGCTCCGGCAAATGGCGCGGCTCTACCCGCAGTCCGAAGGCGAATTCAGCCGCATCAGCGGCGTGGGCGCGAGCAAGCTGCGCGACTTCGGGGCGCAGTTCCTTGAGGAAATCGCCGCGCACCTCGGGGCGAACCCGAAGCAAATCTTCGCTGGTGATTCGTTCACGCAGAAGCCGGCCGCGCCGCAGCGCAGCAAGCTCACCGAGACCGTCGTGGCCACGCTGCACTACTGGCGCGGCGGACGGTCAGCGGAAGAAATCGCGCATCTCCGCGAGGTGAAACCCAGCACGATTTACGGCCACCTCGCCGACGCTGTGGACGCGGGCGAGACGTTGGATTTGAACCGCGTGCTGACCGCTGACCAGCAGACGCGCGCCGCGAAGGCGTTTTACCAGTTCGGCTGGGCCAACCTCCCCGGCGCGCTCGAATCTCTCGGCCCCGGCTTCGATTACGGCCAGCTCAAAATCTTCCGCGCCGTGAAGAACCGCGCGGCGCGGCAAGGGTAGTCGGGGAGCGCGATGCAGCCGCGCTCCGTTGACAACCCGCCCCGCCCCCGCCGACACTCGCGTCATGTTCCGCCGCACCTTCCTTCGCCTTGCGTTCTGCCTTGTCCTCGCCGGCCTTTCCGCCTGCACGCACACCCCGGCGACCTCCAACTCCACCCGTCTCGTCGGAGTCGCGCAGGTGGACCTCACGCCCGACTATCCCGTCCGACTCAACGGTTACGGTGGCCGCCGCGCTGAGTTTGAGGGCGTTGAGCAACGCATCCGCGCGAAGGCAATCGCCATCGGCAGCGACGCAGAACGTCCGTTCATCCTCATCACCGTGGACAACTGCGGCGTGCCCGAGTGGATTCGCACCGAGTTGGTCAAGCGCCTCGCCGCGCGGCGTGTCACCAGCGAGCGCTTCGCGATTTGCTCCAGCCACACGCACTCCGCCCCGATGCTCAACGGCGTTCTGCCCACCATCTTCGGCATCCCCGTTCCGCCGGAGCACCAGCGCAACATTGACCGCTACACGAGCGAGTTAACCGACAAGCTGGAGCAAGTCGCCCGCGCCGCGCTGGCTGAGCGGAAACCCGCGCACCTCGCGTGGACGACGGGCAAAGTTACGTTCGCCAAGAACCGCCGCAAGCCCACGCCCACAGGCTTCCAGAACGCCGAGTATCCCGAAGGTCCCACCGACCACGAACTGCCGCTGCTACGCGTCACCTCGCCCGACGGCAAGCTGCGCGCCGTGCTGGTGAACTACGCCTGCCATTGCACCACCAGCGGCTTGAACAAAATCCACGCGGACTGGGCCGGCAGCGCGCAGCTCGCCATCGAGAAGGCGCATCCTGGCGTCATCGCGCTCACCGCCATCGGCTGCGGCGCGGACCAAAACCCGTATCCCCGCGGCACCTACGAGCTGGCGGACAAGCACGGACAGTCCCTCGCCGACGAGGTCGCGCGGCTGTTGAAGGAAGGCAAATTCACCGAGTTGAACAGCCCGCTCACCGGCGTGACGAAGCGCATCGAATTGCCGTTCGACAAACTCCCCACGCGCGCCGAATGGGAAGCCGCCGCAAAGAAGCCCGGCGCGGACGGCCTGCGCGCGCAGTTCGCCCTGGCGAAACTCGAGAAGGGAGAAAAAATTCCCGACCGCCTCCCGTATCTCGTGCAGGTCTGGAGCTTCGGTCCCGACCTTGCGATGGTTTTCCTGCCCGGCGAGGTCGTCGTGGACTATGGCCTGCGCATCAAGCGCGAGTTCGCCACCGGCCGCGTTTGGGTGAACGGCTACGCGAACGACGTGCCCTGCTACATTCCCTCGCGCCGCGTGTGGGAGGAGGGCGGCTACGAGGCGGCGGGCGCGATGGTTTATTACAACCGCCCAGCCCGTTTCGACGGCACACAGGAGACGCGCATCATGGACGCGGTGCAGGCGCTGATGCCGAAGGTATTTGCGCGGTGAGAGGTGTCGCGCGAAGGCCGCGAAGGAAGCGAACGCAAGCGCTTCTGGACAATTCCAAAAGGATTCAGTCCTCCGCCTTCGAATCCCGGCTGGTCAGGTCGCGCACCGCTGCCTTCACATCTTTCCCTTCGTAAAGCATCGCGTGGACTTGCTCGATGATGGGTGTGCTGACGCCGTGTTTGTTCGCGAGCTGCCAGGCCGAGCGTGCCGTGGGGTGGCCTTCGACGGCGTGCCGTGTGCCGGCCAGTAGATCGAAAAGCGCATCGCCTCTGCCCAGTCGTTCACCGAACCCGCGGTTGCGGCTCAACTTCGAGAAGCACGTCACGGTCAAGTCTCCGAGTCCGCTCAGGCCTGTGAAGGTCTCCGCCTGTGCGCCGCAGGCCACGCCCAGCCGGCGCATCTCCGCCAGCGCGCGCGTGACCAGCGCAGCCTTCGCGTTGTCCCCGAAACCGAGCCCGTCGCACGTGCCCGCCGCGATGGCGATGATGTTCTTGAGCGCGCCGCCCAACTCGACGCCGAGCGGATCGGCGCTCGTGTAAACCCGGAACGCGGGGCGGTGAAAGAGGCTCTGCACCAGACGCGCTGAGCTGGAATCGTCACTCGCCGCGACGATGGCGGTGGGAATGCCGCGTGCGACTTCGAGCGCCAGGCTCGGGCCGGAGAGCACGACGGTCTTCGCGCGCGGCGCGCACGCGCGCAGGACGCCGCACATGGTCAGCCCGGTGTTATGCTCGATGCCTTTGGTCACGCTGATGGCGACGCCGCGAAAATCTGCGAGTGCTCCCGCCACCTCGCGAAAGGCCCGCGAGGGCACGGCCACAACCACCTCGTCCGCGTCGCGCGCCGCTTCCGCCAGAGTGTCCACGTAGCGGAGGCCCGCCGGCAGCGGCACGCCGGGCAGGTAACGCTCGTTGCGTCCGGCGGTGCGCAGTTCGGCGAGATGCGCGGGGTCGTGACCCCAGAGCGCGACGTCGTGGCCGGATTCGCGGAGCAGTTTGGCGAGCGCCGTGCCCCACGCGCCCGCGCCGAGAACGGTAATTTTCATGGGTAAGATTTGAGGTGAGCGGGCAGGTCCGTTGGAAGTTGAAAGTTGGAAATCTCGTCTCTTCATCTTTGTGCCCTTTTGTGGCTAAGACTTCTTCTCCTCCGTCGGCGCGGTGACCTCCGGTTTCTTTGCGCCGATGCGGCTTTCCGTGCCGGCCAGCAGGCGCTGGAGGTTGGCCTTGTGCTTGTAAATCGCGAGCGCACCCAGCGCCGTCGAGACGCCGATGAGCAACGCGCCGTTGCCCGTGAGCCACACCGCCAGCGGCAGCGCCACTGCCGCCACGATGGACGCGAGCGACACGTAGCGGCTCGCCGCGAAGACCACGAGCCACGCCGCCAGCGCGATGCCGAGCGCCGCCGGAGCCAGCGCGGTGAAGACGCCTGCGGTGGTGGCGATGCCTTTGCCACCTTTGAAGCGAAGCCAGCAGGTATAGTTGTGGCCGAGGATGGCGCAGATGCCGGCCAGGGCGGGGAAGTTTTGGAGCATCGCTCCGCTGGACGCATCCAATCCTGCCCCGAAGGGCGCGACAACCAGCACTGCCAACGCCCCCTTCAGCGCATCCGCCGTCAGCACGAAGATGCCCGCTCCTTTGCCGAGAATGCGGAAGACATTCGTCGCCCCGATGTTCCCGCTGCCCATGCTGCGGATGTCCACGCCCTTGGCCTTCGCTACGAGGTAGCCGGTGGGGATCGAGCCGAGCAAGTAGCTCAGGAGAATCAGCGTGATGAGGGCGGCTGCCACGCGCCGAGTATGTTTCGGGCGGGCCAAGTTCAAAGTGCAAAGTGCGGACGCCCAGAGCGCATCTCACTTTCTTCCAACTGCGCGGCTTCTCCCTCCTGCTCCTTCAGGCGTCGGGTGTCTCACTTCGACTTCGCCGACGAAACCATCTGGTCGTAAATCCAGGCGTAAGTCTTCTCCAAGCCGGTGCGCAGCGGGATGCCGGGTTCCCAACCGAAGATTTTTTGGATGAGCGCGTTGTCCGAGTTGCGGCCGTTCACACCCTTCGGCGCGTCGAGCTTGTAGTTGCGTTTGAGCGTGAGGCCCGCGATGGCTTCCACGATGTCCACGAGCTGGTTGATGCTCACCTTCTCCGAGCTGCCGATGTTGATCGGCTCGACGTAATCGCTGTGCGTGAGCATCTGCGTGCCCTTGAGGCAGTCGTCAATGAACATGAACGAGCGTGTCTGCTGGCCGTCGCCCCAGATTTCGATCTCGTGTCTGCCGGAGAGCTTCGCGGCGATGACCTTGCGGCAGACGGCGGCGGGGGCTTTCTCGCGACCGCCGTCCCAAGTGCCTTCCGGCCCATAGACATTGTGGTAACGGGCCACGCGAGTCTGGAGGCCGTAGTCCTCGCGGAAGTGGCGGCTCATGCGCTCGCTGAAAAGCTTCTCCCAGCCGTAGCCATCCTCCGGCAGCGCGGGGTAGGCGTCCTCTTCGCGGAGGCCGGTGATGGACGGGTCCTTCTGCTTGTCACCGTTATAAACGCATGCGGAGGAGGCGTAAAAGAAGCGCCCCACGCCCGCAGCCCGGGCGGCCATAAGCAGGTGGGTGTTGATGAGCACACTCAACATGCAGAGCGCCTTGTTGTGCTCGATGAAGCCCATGCCGCCCATGTCGGCGGCGAGGTTATAGACAACAGAGGCGCCGTCCATCGCGCGGTCGCACGCGGCCTTGTCCTGCAAGTCGAGCACGAGGTTCTCCACGCCTTCGAAGCGCTGATACCAGCCATCGAAAGGCTTCACGTCCACGCTGCGGATGGGGCCGACGCCCTGCCGCCGCAAGTCCGCCACGAGATGGCCGCCGATGAAGCCGCCGCCGCCGCACACCACGGTCACGTTATTGCTCATGTGATCAGTATTTGAATTGGAGAGCCAGATCCCGCCACGGGATCAGCATTGTCCGAACGAGTCGAATTTGAGCCAGCCGCTCACGAAAGGAAATCAGTTCTTACTGGATGGGCGCAACTGCACTGCCTCGGCAGCGCAGCTTCAGGCCCGCGGACACCTGCTTGGGCGTCTGCCGGACGAAGAGTTTGGAACCCCACTCAACGACCTTCGCCGGATTGTTCAGGAGCACCTCGGATAGCACCAACACCCCGACACTGAAGCCATTGGTGAACCACATGGGCGGTGATCGTGCAGGTGGGCAGTTCGCCGACCGTGCGTGGAAACTAGTAGCTGCCATCTCTCCGGCAGGCGTGAAGTCGGGAGCCTTTTAAGTAGGGCAACACCTCAGCCGACACAATCGTTTCCCCGGTCGCTCGTTGATGCTCAACGGCTCAGCGCTGAACCGCAGCTCGCATCTCTTCAAGATTGGAAAGGCACTCTCTCGACATCCCTGGACTATGTGTCGTTTCAAAATAATGACTCGTGCCGAAACAAAGGCTCAGTGCCACCACCGTAAGCAATGCTCCCGGCATCGCCTCAAGCCCATTGCTTGCCCTTTGTTTCGACCGGTGCTTCATCACACCTTGTTCCACGGCGCGCGGCTCTCGCGGCTGCGGAGCTTGTTCGCCTCCGCGTCGCCGATGAACTCCTCCTTCTTCGGATCCCACTTGAGCGGGCGGCGCAGCCAGTAGCCGATGTTGCCGAGCTGGCAGACGGCAGCGGTGCGCGCGCCGATGGCCACATCGGCCACGGGCTTTTGCCGAGTCTTGATGCAGTCCACCCAGTTTTGCTTGTGGCTGCTGGCGATGGCGGGCAGGCGGAAATCTTTCCCTCCCAGCGGCGTTTCCAAAATGCTCTTGGGTGTGGACTCGATGCCTTTGCGGTCCACGTAAATCGTTCCCAACTCTCCCTCGAAGGTCGTGCCGCTCGGCCCGCCGTGGAACATCTCGATCCCGTTCGCATACACGAAGCGCAGCCCCGCGTCGCCGCTGGCGGGCGGCTGGATTTCCACCGGGCCGGAGTCGTCCATGCCCAGCGCCCACTGCGCGATGTCGAAGTGGTGCGCGCCCATGTCCGCGAGGCCGCCGCAGGCGTATTCCCGGTAGTTGCGCCACGCGGGGAAGTGTTTGTGGATGTCCATCGGGCACAGGATTTGATTGAACGCGCGCTGTGGTGACGGGCCGTTCCACATCTCCCAATCGGTCCCGGCGGGCACAGGTTCCGGAGGCAGATCGCACGGTTTCGCGGCAGGGCCGACTCCCACGCGCACGGTCTTCACTTTGCCGATGCGCCCGTTACGGACGTATTCCACGGCTTGGCGGAAGTAGCCCTTGAACTCCGTGCGCTGCTGGCTGCCGGTCTGGAAAACGATGTTGCTCGCGCGCGCCGCGTTCACCATCGCGCGGCCCTCGGCGAGCGTGAGGGAGAGCGGCTTCTCGCAATACACGTCCTTCTTCGCGCGCGCGGCGAGGATGGCGGGGATGGCGTGCCAATGGTCCGGCGTGGCGATGCACACGGCATCAATATCCACGCGCGCGATCAGCTCGCGGAAATCACCGATGGCTGCGCAGCCCTTGTAAGTGCCGGCCTCGCGGTCCTTCGCGTAAGCCTTGTGAACGCGCTCGACGGCGTCGTCGAGTCGGCCCTTGTGGACATCGCACAAGGCGACGACCTGCACATCCGCCATGCCGAGGAAGCCGCCGAGGTGGCCGCGGTTCATCATGCCCATGCCGATGAGACCGAGGTTTATTCTGCCATTCGGGCCCGAGCCGGTCTTGCTCGCTGCCCAGACGTTCGAGGGCAGGAGGAATGGCGCGGCGGAGGCTGCGAAGGTGGACTGGAGAAACGAGCGACGAGAGGAAGTGCGGTGGTTCACCTGCGCATTGAAGCAAGGCAGCGCCGGCAGTGCGAGCCTGAATCCAGCGGACGTTCGCCCGTCCATGTCTCGCACATGAAATCTTTGCCTGCCCTGATCCTCGCCTTTTGCGCACTGCCAGCTATCGCCGAGAACTGGCCCGGCTGGCGCGGCCCGCGCGGCGACGGCACGAGCTCGGAGAAGAACGTCCCCGTGAAATGGAGCGGCACGGAAAACGTGCTGTGGAAGACGCCGCTCGCCGGCGGCCACGCCTCGCCCATCGTGTGGGGCGACCGGATCTTCATCGTCGGAGCCGTTGCGGAAACCGAGGGGCGCAGCCTCCTCTGCCTCGACAAGCAGAGCGGCAAAGTGCTTTGGGAGCAGACTGTCGTGAAATCTCCGATGGAGAAGAAGCACCGCGAGAACAGCCACGCCTCCAGCACGCCCGCCACCGACGGCAAGCTCATCTATGTCGCCTTCCTCGACGTGCAGGAAATGGTCGTCGCTGCTTACGACTTCAGCGGGAAGCAACAGTGGCTCGCGCGGCCCGGCGCGTTCAAAAGCGTCCACGGCTTCTGCACCTCGCCCGTGCTGCACGGCGACAAAGTCATCGTGAATGGCGACCACGACGGCGACAGCTACCTCGCCGCACTCGACAAGCACACCGGCAAAACGCTCTGGAAAGTCCCGCGCGCGAACAAGACCCGCAGCTACTGCGTCCCCCTCATCCGCCAGCTCTCGGGCCGCACGCAGATGATTCTCTCCGGCGACAAATCCCTCGCTAGCTACGACCCCAACACCGGCAAGCAGCATTGGTATTTCAAAGGACCGACCGAGCAATACGTCGCCTCCCTCGTTTACAGCGAGCGCGCCGACCTGCTCTTCCTGACCGCCGGCTTCCCGCAATACCACCTGCTTGGCGTGCGCCACACCGGCAGCGGCGACCTCGGCGACATTTACCACCAGCCACAGGTCGAGCATCCGCAGGTGGCCTGGCACCACAACAAATCCAGCATGGCCGGCTATGTGCCCTCGCCCATCAGCGAGGGCGACTACTTCCTCGTGACCTCGGACACGGGCATGGCGAACTGCCTCGTCGCCAAGACCGGTGAACTCATGTGGCAACAGAAACTGGGTCGCAGCCACGCCTCGCTCGTGTCGGCCAATGGCCTCGTTTATTTCCTCAACGACGACGGGGTGGCCTTCGTGGTGAAGCCGGGGAAAACCTACGAGCTGATTGCGGAAAATAAGCTGGGAGAACTCACTTACGCCTCGCCCGCCATCAACGACGGCAAGCTCTACCTGCGCGGCGACAAACACCTCTTCTGCATCGGCACCGCCGGCGCGAAGACAGCGCAGCGGTGACTCAGCCAACGCTGCCGTTGCAAGAGGAGCGCAGGCTGCGGCGTTTTCCACCTCCCTCTCCCTTCATCGGATGAGGGGAGCGGGCCGGGGTGAGGGGTTTCAAGCGTCGGCGTTGGTGGCCCCACCCCTCATCCGGCCTGGCGGCCACCTTCTCCCCTCCTCCGTGGCGGGAAGAAGGCGCGCTCCACTCATCGCTTGTCCAGCGCGGGCAGCGGAAACTCAGCAGACGCGACGTGCTGCGCGCGCATTACCTCAGCCATCTTGTTGACCATGTCGGGAAACTTCGCGGCCACGTTCGTCGTCTCGGCAGGGTCGTCGCGGAGGTTGAAGAGTTGAATGGTTAAATCTGGAGCCTTCTTCGCTGCCGGAGCGGGCTTCAGATTTTGGCGCAGTCCCTTCCAGTCTCCGATGCGCACGCTCTGCTGGCCGCCGTAGCCAGGAAATTCGCGATAGAGAAACGTCCGCGCATCCTGCCGCTGGCCCAGCAGTGTCGGCGCGAAGCTGATCCCGTCCGTCTCCTTCGGAGCGATGCCCGGCGCGCCGGTGAGTTCCATCAAAGTCGGCATCCAATCTTCAAAACCCGTCACGCGGTCGCTGGTCTGGCCGGGCGCGATCCTGCCTTTCCACCGCACGATGCCCGGCACGCGGAAGCCACCCTCGAAGAGCGTCCCCTTGCCGTCGCGCAAGCCGCCGCTGGAGTTGAAGAACGTCGCGTCCGTGCCCGCCAAGCCCTCGTGCCGTCCGTGCAACGGGCCGTTGTCCGAGGTGAAGACCCAGATCGTGTTCTCGTCGAGGCCGAGCTCGGCGACGAGCTTCATCAGCGCGCCGATTTCCTTGTCCATCCGCGTGATCATCGCAGCGTAGGCGGCGCGCGGCTTGAAGTGCGGCAGGTAGCCCTTGCCGCCCGCGTAGGGCGGGTCGTTGAACGCATTGGCATACTCGGCTAGCGAGTCGTCCGGCACTTGCAGCGCGAGGTGCGGCACAGTCGTCGGTGCGAAGAGGAAGAACGGTTTGTCACGCCCGTCGCGCACGAAACGCCGTGCCTGCTCCCAGATGAGATCGGAGGAATACTCGGTGCCCTTGAAGCGCGCGTAAGACTTCGGATCCGCCGGGTCTTCGTTGGGCTTTAATCTATCGGCGGAGGGGAACGCGGGATTCTTCAGCGGCAGCTTGCGATCGTTGTCCCACAGATAGGTCGGGTAGAAATTGTGCGCGACACCCTGGCAGTTGTAACCGAACCAGCGGGTGAAGCCCTGCTTGAGCGGCTCGCCCGCCGTCCCCGGCCCGCCGAGGCCCCACTTGCCGAACCCACCCGTCGCGTAGCCTCGTTGCTGAAACAACTTCGCGACTGTCACCGAGTCGGCGGGGATTGGGAATTGTCCCTCTGGCTGAATGGAGAGGTTGTCGCGGATGAAGGCGTGGCCCGGATGCTTGCCCGTCATCAGCACGCAACGCGACGGCGCGCAGACCGCGTTGCCCGAGTAGTGCTGCGTGAAGCGCATCCCCTCGGCGGCCATGCGGTCGAGGTGCGGCGTGCGGATGCGCTGCTGCCCGTAGCAACCGAGGTCCCCGTAGCCGAGGTCGTCGGCGATGATGAAGATGACATTGGGCGGACGCAGCGCGGCGCTGGCGGGACCGGCACAAAGGTGAAAGGACGCAACAACAGCAGAGAGAAGCAGCAGCGGGCGCATGGGCTGAAGGTGACGAGTGCGGCGCTTCCGGGCAAGGCCCCAAGTGGATGCTGTCGGAACTCCATGAGAATGTCCCCATGGTAACTCGATAAGAATGTCCCCAAGTCGGCGGGTTTGCGAAAGCAACCCGCCAATACATGGAGACACTGACAATGAGCCGGAAAGAACGGGCACGACTGACGATCGTGACAGGCGTCACGGACGGGAAACTAACACAGGTGCAGGCGGCGGAGCTGATGGGGGTGAGCTACCGCCAGGGCAAACGCATCTGGAAACGGTATCAGGCCGATGGGGACGCGGGCCTTGTGCATCGGCTGCGTGGCAAGCCCAGCGCACGGCGCAAGCCTGCGGCACTGCGGGAGCAGGCAATGGCCCTATATGGGCAGGAACGGCACGCGGACTTCGGCCCGACGCTGATGGCCGAGCAACTGGCCAAGGCGAAGCTGGTGGTGGACCACGAGACGCTGAGGCGCTGGCGCATGGCGGCAGGCCAGCACGCGGTGCGGCGGCGCAAGCAGGCGCACCGGCAGTGGCGGGAACGCAAGCCCAGCTTCGGAGCAATGGTGCAACTGGACGGCTCGCACCACGACTGGTTCGAGGGGCGTGGCCCCAAGTGCGTGCTGATGGTGATGGTGGACGACGCGACCAACCGGATGCGGGCGCGCTTCTTCGAGGAGGAGACGACGCGTGCCAGCTACGACGTGCTGGAAGGGTGGGTGAGAAAGCATGGATTGCCGGCCAGCCTGTATGTGGACCGGGACAGCATCTACCGGTGCGAGGGAGATCCCAGCATCGCGCAGCAACTGGCCGGCACGCAGCCCCGGACGCAGTTTGGGCGGGCCATGGAGCAGTTGGGGGTGGACCTGATCCTGGCCAACAGTCCGCAAGCCAAAGGGCGGGTGGAACGGATGAACGGCACGCTACAGGACCGGCTGGTCAAAGAAATGAGGCTGGCCGGGATCAGCGACATGGAAAGTGCGAACCGGTTTCTGGAGGAGAAGTATCTGCGGGCGTTCCACCGGCAGTTTGGGCGGGAAGCGGCCAGTGCGGTGAACGTGCATCGTGAAGTGCCGCGCAACCCGAACGAAGTGTTGAGCTGGGAAGAAGAGCGCGTGGTGCAGGGGGACTGGACGGTGGCGTGTGAAGGGAAGCGCTATCAGTTGGACCGGCAGCACGAGGCGATGAGCCTGGTGCGGCGCAAGGTGATCGTGAGGCGGCTGCGCAACGGGGGAGTGCAGTTGGTGCATCGGGGCAAGCAGCTCAAATGGCGGAGCCTGCCGGAAGGCACGATGAGGAAGGAGCAGGCGGTGAAGAAGGAGCCAGAGCGGAGGCCAAGCGCAAAGCAGAGCGTGCCCGCGGCGGACCATCCGTGGCGGCGGCGAGGAGTGGGAGCGGGGAGAGGGTTTTGGAACGGGATTCGGGCGCGTGGGGAGATGGTGCGCGCGGCGGCGCGGCTGGGGGCGCGGGACTCCGGTCGGCCTACGCTACGCTCCGGCCTCCCTGCGTCCCGCACCCCCAGCCGTGGAAGACGAAGAACAAACAACAAAGGGGACATTCTCTCATGAGTTAAGAAGGGGACATTTCTAAAGAGTTTTGACAGGCCTCAAGTGGATGCGAAGCGAATCGAGTCCCCGCCTCCAGCGTGTGCTTTCCACGTCAGCACCCCGCACGGAACAACGAAGCGGAATAAATCCTATTGCCAAGTTGCAAGCCCTGTATTACAGGTATTTCGGCAGTGACAGAAATGTCGGACAACGAAACAAAGAGAAAGGCACGTTATGAACACCAATGAAACCCTCCCCGCCGCCATGACCCTCATCGTCTGGACCTACGCCATTTACCTGCTCGTCAGCGTGGCCCTCACCGTCTGGGTGGCCAGGACCCTGCACAAGAACGGCCGCATCTTCCTCGTGGACAGCTTCGGCGGGAACGAGCCGCTGGCCGACTCGGTCAATCACCTGCTCGTCGTGGGCTTCTACCTGATGAACATCGGATACGTCACGCTCGCCCTGAAATACGGTGTGGAGATCGCCAACGCGCGGCAAGCCATCGAGACCTTCAGCACCAAGATTGGCCTCGTGCTCGTCGTGCTGGGCGTCATGCACTTCTTCAACCTCTTTGTGTTCACTCAAATGCGCAGGCGCGCGCTGCTGCACAAGGCCCCGCCGCCCGTCCCGCACGCCGCGCAATTCCGGCCCGTGAGCACATGAACCCAACGCCGGGGCGGTTCGCTGCCCCGGCTCCATTCCCATTTGAATCCGCGTGAACCCCGGCCCGGCTAGCCGCGTCTGACAACGCGTGACTGGGAAAAACTCCACGCAGAGCATGCTGGGGCTGGGCTACCCCCGGCGCGCGTTTCTGCTTCTGTGCGGGCTGGTGGTGCTCGGCGCGGCGTTGCCGGTCGGGGCGGTTGCGCCGCTGCTGCGTCTGACTTCAACAAGGCCGTAGCGCCTTTCCTCAAGGAGCATTTGCTCGGCGTCACGTTCGATGCGGCGGACCCCACGGGCTTGTCCGAGGACGATGTTTGGAACGGCTTCGGCCTCATCGGCTCTGTGCTGTCAGTGTCGCCGTCGCACGTGGAGAAATATCTCGCGGCGGCGGACATGGTGCTGGCGGAGGCGTTCCCGGAAGTTGTTCTGGGCCGGCAGAAAAAGGTCGTGCCCGTGAAGCCACTCGACCGGCGCTTGGCGGGCGCGGACCTGCGCGGCGGGCTGAAAAAGGCCGAACTCGAAACGCTCGGCCTCGCGGACAAAGTGCGCGTCGAGATGTGGCCCGGCACGACCTCACGCGCGCCAGTCCGGGCAACATTCCCGTCGCGGGCATTTACAAGATGCGCGTGCAGTTGAGCGGGCTGAAGCCCAAGGGCGGACGCGCGCCGCACCTCGCGGTGTATGCCGTGAACTTGGACGGATTCTCCACGAGCAGGATGTGCTCGCGCCGGAGGACAAGCCCATCGTCGTGGAGTTCACCACGTACTTGCCGGCAGGTTATCTCAACGTGCGGTTCAGCAACGACACGCCCGGGCCGTCGAACCTGCCGCGCTCGGGTCGCTCGGGGAACAAGCCGTTCTTCAGCATCAAGGACGGACGGCATGTGTGGCAGATGAAACTCACGGACGAGGAGGGCGAACCGCTCTACCCGTTTCTCATCGTGGACTGGCTGGAGTGGAGCGGGCCGATTGCCGAGGAAGGCCCGAGCTACGCACAGCGCGAGTTCATGCCGGCGGACCTCGTCGGCGCGCGTGAGAAGCTGACGAAGCTGGCCGAGCGAGTGTTCCGTCGCCCGTGCAGACGGACGAGGTGGACCGGCTGGTGAAGCTCGTCGAGAGCGAGGTCAAGAGCGGTGAGAAGCTGGCCGCCGCGATGAAGGCGGCATTTCAAGCGGTGCTGTGGCGCATGAAGAAGGACACGAACCGGGCGAAGGACGTGCCTTACCAGCTCTTCCTGCGGCAGCAATATGGGAAGGAGATTTTCGGAGAAGGCACGTGTTGAAGGAACAAGAAGCACTGGCTTTCGCGCCTCACCGAGGGTTCAGCGAACTTGATTGCCAGCGCACCCGCCTCCGTCAGTATCCGCCCCGACACACATGAAATACCTGCTCTGCCTTTCTGCCGCTTTCACCACCACCAGCCTCACCGCCGCCGACTGGTCCCAGTGGCGCGGCCCCAACCGCGACGGCCACACGAGCTACCCCATCGCTGCGCTTCCCAAGGAGCCCAAGACGCTCTGGAGCATCCCCATCGGCAACGGCCAGGCCTCGCCGCTCGTCGTCGGTGACAAGGTGATTTACCTCGATGAGCAAGCCAGCCAGGAAGTCGCCCACGCGGTGGACATCAAGACTGGCAAGGAACTGTGGCACACGGCTGTCGGTGAGTCCGAACCATTCGAGAACGCCTACGGCACCGGCCCGCGCTGCACGCCGCTGGTGGACGGCGACCGCGTTTATACGCAGACCTGCCGCGGCGAATTCCGCTGCCTCGCGCTGGCGGACGGCAAGGTCGTTTGGAAGACTAGCTTCGCGACCGACTGGGACGCGCCGTTCTTCGGCAACAAGAGCAACGCGCCGGAGGCCAAGGAAACCGCGTCGCGCCGCCACGGCAACAACGGCTCGCCGGTCATTGACGGCGACCGCATCTTCGTCGCCGTCGGGAGCCCGACCAAGGGCACGCTCGTCGCCTTCGACAAGAAGTCCGGCAAGGTGCTCTGGACTGCGGGCAAGGAGAACACCGCGTATTCCGCGCTCATGGTGGGCACGCTCGCGGGCGTCCGGCAGGTCGTCCACCTCACGGGCGATTCGCTGATGGGCGTGGACGTGGCGAGCGGGAAAATCCTCTGGCAGACGCCCGTGAAGACCGGGGCCAAGCGCCACGTGCTCACGCCTCTCCTCGCGGACAACTCCGTGACCATCTCCTCCTCGTCCATCGGCCTGACCAAGTTCTCGGTCAGCAAGGACAGCGGAGGCCTGAAGGTCGAGCCGGCGTGGAAGAACGACAAAGTTAAAATCACCCTCGCCACGCCCGTGCTGGTCAATGGCCACCTCTACGGCCTGGGCACGGGCGGCAACAAGACCGAGTTCATCTGCGTGGACTTCAAGACGGGCGAGCTGAAGTGGAGCCAGCCCGGCTTCAGCGACTACGCGGCGGTCATCGCCACCGGGGACAAGCTGCTCGTGCAGGACATGGCGGGCACGCTGACGCTGCTCAAGGCCAGTCCGGAGAAGTTCGAGGAGTTGGGCCGCGTGCAGGTCTGCGGCAACACCTGGAGCCACCCGGCCATTGCCGACGGGAAGATTTACCAGCGCGACAAGAAGCAGCTCTTCGCGTTGGAAATCGGGAAGTGACGGGTGCCTCACGCTGCCACGTCAGCCACCACACTCTTCACCGCGCTGGAGCGCATCTCAGTTTCCGTCGCACCGCCCCGGTCAGCCCACGGTGTCACCCGGGGCCTCCAGCCGCACCATGCGCGGTAGCGGAGCCGTCACCGGAGCGAGGGCGACGCCCGCCCACTCGATGACGAGGGTGGCCTGCCCCGCAGGGCCGCCCTTGGCTTCGTGCCGAAAACTCGGGCGAAGCTCATCGCGCGCAGCACCG
>SIBB01000008.1 GCA_009695395.1 Pedosphaera sp.
CGCGTCTGCTCTGGCGACGGGGGGAGAAGTTCGAGAAGTTCCTTCCAAGCGACGAGCGCGGGCACCTCGCGACCCAGCTTCGTGAGCTGATCCGCACGCGCGAGGAGCAAGCGGATGCGTTGCTGCGGCGTCGGCTGGTTCGCAAGCGCCTTGTCCCACGCCTCGATGGCGAGCGCGGGCTTCTCCAGCTTGAGCTGAAGGTCTCCGAGCTTTTCCAGTAGCACCGGGCTGGTCTTCGTTTCGGCTTGCTCGTTCAAGTAACCAACCATCTCGGCGGCGGAGGTGCCTTGCGCGAGATTCAGGTTCACCACGCGCAGATGCGACCACGCGACGAGTGGGCTTTGGCGCTTGAGCAGGTCGGCGTGCAACTCCGCCGGGTGCCGTCCGAACGGGCGGTAAAGCGGGTCGCCGACGATGGTGGTCTGCCACGAGAGGGAACCTTGCGCCGCGTAAGCCGCCTCGCCAAACGTCCACCCCGCCGCGGTGAGCCGGTGGAAGAAAACGCCGAGGTCCGGCGTGCCCGCGAGGAAGGGTTCCTCCACACAGCCCATCGTGGCAGTCGCGCCCTTTGCGAGCAGCGGGCCACACCAGTTCTTGTCCGCCGAGCGCAGCGTGTGCGCGCTGAACGAGTGCAGATGATACGCCACCGCGCCGGTCAGGAACTCGACCCGCTCGCGCTCGAACGGGCCGGACACGCCGCCGTCATACCAGCCCGCGTAAAGGCCAACTTGGCTAAGGGGAAAGCCCGCCGAGAACGTCGGCGCGGAGTCATCCAGCACGGTCTCGAAGCCGGAGCGTCGCGTCGTCTCGGCGGCTTTGCGAATCCACTCGTCGCCCGTGAGATACCCGCCATCGCGAATGCCACGCGCGTCGAAGTAGGCGCGACCCCAAAGCCCGTCGCGCTCGGCGACGAGCGCTTTGTCCACGAGGCTGCGCGCGATTGCGGCGGTCGGGCCGTCGAGCCGCGCGACGAGCAAGATGCCGTTGGTGGGATGCAGCGCGGCGGGGTTGGTCGCGGCGTAGTTGCGATTCGGCAGCGCGCTGGTGAGTTGGTGTCGGCCAGCGGCGAGTGGGAGCAAGGCGAGTTCGCTGTCCACGGCGGCTTCGTTGCGGCGCAGTTCGGGCTGGACCTTATCGGAGTTGGGTTCGGTGAGCGCGGGGTCGCGGATGATTTTCAGCGGCACGCCGAAGCAGAGGACGGCGTAACGGATTTGTGACGCGATGACGGCGGGCGGGTTGGTCGGATTGAACTCGCGCGTGGCAGCATCAGCGCGGAATTTCCACAGCCCGCGCTCGGTCAGCGCTTTCAGCAACGGCTCCTGCAACAGCTCTTGGAATTCCTTGCGCGTCATCGTTTCGCCTGCGGGCAGCGGCAGGCCGATGACTTGGTTCGCCGGCACCCCGCGCGCAGTGAGGTAGTGCGATGCGATGGCCTTGGAGTCTTCGACGGAGCTGTTGTAGAGGACGATGGCGGAATCGCCCAAGCCGGCCGCGATGGCTATCAACGGCGTAAAACAGGCGATGGCGAGCAGCGTCTTCATTTTACGCCGTGAGCTCCACCCTCAAGCCATCCCACCCCAGCGACACGCTGGGCGGGAGTTCCGCCTGGTCGAGGTCGTGGTCATACCAGTCGGTCAGGTGCGTGAGATAAGTCTGGCCGGCGTTGATGCGGCGTGCGGCGGTGAGCGCTTCGTCGAGGCTCATGTGCGTCCAGTGCGGGGTCTTGCGCAGCGCGTCGAGCACGACGATTTCCACGCCGCGAATCTGGGCGATGACTTCGTCCGGCACTTCCTTGCAGTCGCTGCAGTAGGCCAGCCGTTTGCGCCCGCCTTGCTCGAAGAGAAAACCGTGGCACGGCGTTTTCCCGTGCGGCAAGGGCAGGGGAGTGATGCGCAGGTCGCCGATTTCAAAGGGGCCATCGAACACGCGCGGAGCCGGGATGAAGTAGCCTTCCGAGTGCGGGCCGTCGTGGAACGCGTAGAGAAAGATGCGGCGGAGATGCTCCATCGTGGCCGCGCTGGCGTGGATGGGCAGGGGCTTCTCGCCAGCGACTTGGCAGAAGCGGCGGCAATCGTCCATGCCCATGATGTGGTCCGCGTGCGCGTGGGTGATGAGCACGGCGTCGAGGCGCGTGACGCGCTCGCGGAGGCATTGCAGGCGGAACTCCGGCGAGGTGTCCACGACGAGTCGCGCGTGGGGTGTCTCGACGTAGATGGAGGGCCGGGTGCGGTGGTTCTTCGGGTTGGCGAGGAAGGCAGCGGAGTATTCCTTGCCGATGACCGGCACGCCGTTGGAGGTGCCAGTGCCGAGGAAAACGAGTTTGAACGACATCGCGCGCGAAGGTTGCCTGCCGTCGGTGGGCAAGTCAAAGGCGGGCACACCTGCTCACCGAGGTTTTGGGAAGCTCTGACTGCCGGGGCAGCTCACGGCGGAGGCAGATCGCTCGGGGTGAAGGTCGAGACCGGCAGTTCGGCGGCTCGCTTCACGTGCTTGTCGAACCATTGGATGGTTTCCCAGAGGACGTGCTCGACGCTCTCGCGGGCTTCGTAGCTGTGGCTCTCGTGGGGGAGCAGGACGAGGCGGGCGGTGCCGCCGTTGCCTTTGATGGCTTGGAAGAGGCGCTCGCTTTGCAACGGGAAGGTGCCGGGGTTGTTGTCGGCCTCGCCGTGGATGAGCAGGAGCGGCTCGTTGATGCGATGCGCAAACATGAAGGGGGACATGCGCGAGTAAATCTCCGGCGCTTCCCAGAGCGTGCGGCGCTCGTTCTGGAATCCGAAGGGCGTGAGCGTGCGGTTGTAGGCGCCGCTGCGGGCCACGCCAGCGCGGAAGATGTCGGTGTGCGCCATGAGGTTCGCCACCATGAACGCGCCGTAGCTGTGGCCGCCCACGCCCACGCGGCGCGGGTCGGTGATGCCCATCTCCACGGCTTTGTCCACGGCGGCCTTGGCGCTCGTGATGACTTGTTCGAGGAAGGTATCGTTGGCTTTCTTGGGGTCGCCGATGACGGGCATCGTGGCGTTGTCGAGGACGGCGTAACCTTGCGTGACGAGGAAGAGATGGCTCGCGCCGCTGAAGGTCGTGTAGCGGTTTGCGGTGGTGGTGACCTGGCCGGCGGTGTCGCTGTCGCTGAACTCCCGAGGGTAGGCCCAGAGAATCGTCGGCAGGCGCTGGCCGGGTTGGTAGTCGGCCGGCAGGTAGAGGGTGAAGGAGAGAGGCACGCCGTCGGGGCGCTGGTAGGTGACGAGCTGTTTGCGGATGCTCCGGAGCTGCGGCATGAGGTCGGGGAAGTCGGTGATCGGCTTGCGCGAATTGTCGGCAAGGGTGCGGATGAAGTAGTTCGCCGGGCGCGTCGGCGACTCGCGGCGTGTGATGAATTGCGATGCGTCCGGTTTCAGCATCGCGACGACGGACTCGTGGCCGCCTTCGTCGGTCTGATAGAGGCGCTCCGTGCGGTGGGAGACGAGGTTGAACGTGTCGAGGAACGGTCGGTCGCCGTCGGGGGTCGCGCCCGCGCCGATGAGGTAGAGGCTCCCTTCGTGGACGCGGGCGACGCGGAAGCCGTTGGTCAGCGGGCGCAGCATCGGTGTGCCGGGGTCGCCGTAGCGGTCTTGGGCGGACACATCCCAGAGCAGGCGGGACGGCTCGGCGGGGGCGTTGGGGTTGATGAGCCAGGTGCGGATCCATCGGCGGCTGGCCTGATATTCGCGCACGAGCGCCACATCGGGATGCTCGGCCCAGATCAGCGCTTGGAAACGATGTTCAGTTTTCTCCAACTCGATCGGGACAGCGGTGAACGGCGCGTCCAGCATTTGGATGCGGTCGCGGTGCGCCACTTTCTTGCGCGGGTCGCCACCGTCGAGCGCCTCGACCCACACGAGCGTGGCGGGATGCGTCGGACGCCATTGGTAGCTGCGCGGGCCGGTGCGCACGCCGCCGATGGGGATTTCCTCGGCGAGCGGGAAGCTTGCGAGGGGGAACCTGATCTTGCCGTCAAGGCCGAGGACTTCCACGGCGCGCGGGAACATGGAAGCCGGCAACTGGTAGGAATACGGACGCTGGATGCGGGAGACGAGGATGAGTTGACCGTTGGGCGAGGGGTCGATGGAGGAATAGATGGCAGGCGCGCCGATGAGCTTGGTGTCGCCGTTCTTTGCGGTGACGAGCGCGAGTTGCGACGTGGCGTGGTAGTCGAAGATGGCCTCGTGGTGGGGTGAATCGAGCAGGTCTTGGAAGGTGCGCGCGGGCGCAACTTTTCCAGTGGCCTCATGCACCAGCGGACCGCCCGGCACGCGAGGCTCGGGAGGGGGTTGGGGTCGGTTGGCGATCGTGGTCTGGCAGAGGAGCGATTGGCTATCGGGCATCCATTGGAACGGTTCTCCCAAAACGGCGTTAATGGCGCCGCGCACGCGACGGGGGTTGCCGCGCTTGGCGTCGCCCACCCACAACTCCACTTCCTTCGAGCCGTAGCGAAGGAACGCGAACTGTTTCCCATCCGGCGACCACGCCGGCGGCGTGATGCGGGCACCGGGGGGAATGGCGATGGGGCGTTCCTTGCCGTCGGGGATGGGATGCAGCGTCAGTTCGACGCAGCGAGCGGTGCGGTGCGGGCCGTTGTTGAGCGGGTTGATGCGGAGGCCGGCGAGGCGGAGGCCGGGCTCGGCCAAGTCCGCGACGGGCGGGTGGCGCTCGGCGCGGTAGGTGAGCATCGCGTCGCGCTGGGGATTGAAATAGACCGACGGCGTAGCCGGAGTGGAGAGCAGTTCGCCAATGGGGGCGGGCGCTTTCTGATACACCTCCTCGGCGGCGAGGGGAGCGGACGCCAGCACGAGCAGCAGTCCGAGGACTGTAGCGCGCCACTGAAACGGGTTGCGGGGAAAACCGAACATCGGGTCTTGGCTGAACGTGGTGCAACTGTGGCAAAGCGCCAGTGGCGGGGCAAGGGGGAACCGTTGCCAAAGAGGTGAAGATTTGCAGGGGGAACTTCCTCCCACTCTTCAACTCCTCTCTTGCACCAGCACGGAGAAGCTGCGGCCCAGATGGTCGGGGTGCGAGAGGGTTTGGAACTGCCGCACTCGCTCGCCATGCCATTCGCCGAAGACGGCGGTCTGCTGCATCGTGCGTTGGGCGATGTTCGTGAGGTAGCGGCCTTGCCCAACCAGCTCCGAGGTGAGGAGCCCAGCGCGTTCGCCCGCGTGGGTGATGGCCGCGAAGTTGACGTGGGCTGTGATGTCCTGCGTGCCGGGCGAGGCGAGGATGTCGTCCACCTGATGGTGGTCGCGGTAGGCGCGGAGCGTGCCGTGAGGTTTGTCGGGATGGATGACATCTGTGGTGGTGTGGCCGTAGTCGAAGGTCAGCAATTTCCCGTGGCGCAAGCTGCGGGCGGCGAGTCCCCACCAAAATTCCGCGAAGGGATTGAGTTCGAGGATGAAGCCATCAGGCAGCACGGGCGCGAGGCTGGCCCAGGAACTGGCTCGCAGCGACTCGTCGAGATTGCTCAGGGCCGCGGAGGGATCCATGAGCGCGGACACGTTCAGGTGCAAGGCGGGCAATCGCGTCCAGATGAAGCGGTCCCCGGCCGTCCGCACGCCCCACTCGAACCACTGCTGCTCCGCCGCGCGCCACGCAACGCGATGGACGGGGAAGGCGTCGAGCAGTTCGTTGGCGAAGATGATGCCGGTGACGCCGCCGGCCTGCTGAATTTCAGCCCAGTTCGCAAACCACCGGACGTGCGGGGCGAACCTACTGAGCCGCCCCCGCTGCCATCCCTGCCGGCGCAGCGAGGGGTCGAGTATCCAATACTCAATGCGCGGCAAGACATCGGGCCGGTGTCGCGCGAGCCAGTTCAAAATGTCCTCGGCGAGCTGGCCGTCGTGTGCGCCCGCCTCGACGATTTGGAGCGGCGCGTCGGGTTGGCCGCGTTCCGCGTTCCGCATTCCACATGCGTCGAGCCACTCGGCGAACTGGAACCCCAGCATCTGCCCGAAGAGTGGGCCGACGCTGACGCTGGTGTAGAAGTCCCCGCGTTGCCCGACCACGGTTCGGTCGCGTTCGTAATAGCCGTGCTCGGGCTGGTAGAGGGCCACTTCCATGAAGCGCGCACACGGCACGGAACCAATGCGCGCGATTTCCTCGCGGAGGATTTCCTCCACTTGCGGCGATGGCTTGCAGTCCGCCTCGCGATTCGTTAAGTCTCTTCTAAACACAACCTAGGATCGAGACACTCACCAAACAGGACACTTCTTATGGCCAAGATTGACGCGTTCTTCAACCTGATGATCTCGGAGAAGGCTTCCGACCTGCACTTGGCCTCGGGCAGCCCTCCCATTTTACGCATCAGCGGGGAGATGCGCCGCGTGGACCACCCTCCTCTGGAGAGCGACGCGCTCAAGGCGATGCTTTACGAGATCGCGCCGGAAATCAAAACGAAGCAGTTCGAGGAAACCGGCGATGTGGACTTCGGCTACGAAATCCCGAACGTCGCCCGCTTCCGCGCCAACTTCTTCAACCAGAAATACGGATGCTCCGCCGTGTTCCGCCAGATTCCCAGCAAGGTGCTGTCCTTCGAGGACTTCGAGAAGTTCGATGCGCCGCTGCCCGCCGTGCTGCGCAAGTTCCCGATGATGCACAAGGGCCTCGTGCTCGTCACCGGCCCCACCGGCTCCGGCAAATCCACCACGCTGGCAGCGATGATTGACTACGCGAACAAGAACCGGCACGACCACATCTTGACCGTCGAGGATCCCATCGAGTCGTTCACCAGAGCAAGGGCTGCCTCATCAACCACCGCGAGGTCGGCATGCACACGAAGTCCTTCGCCTCCGCGCTGAAGGGAGCGCTGCGCGAAGACCCGACATCATCATGGTCGGTGAAATGCGCGACTTGGAGACCATCGAGCTGGCGCTTACGGCGGCGAGCACCGACCACCTGGTCTTCGGCACGCTGCACACCTCCAGCGCCGCGAAGACCGTGGACCGCATCATTGACGTCTTCCCCGCCGACCAGCAGAACAAGATCCGCGCGACGCTCTCCGAGGCGCTCAAGGGCGTGGTGGCGCAGAACCTCTTCAAGCGCATTGACAAGCCGGGCCGCGTGGCCGCCCTTGAGGTTCTCGTCCTCACGACCGCCGTCGCAAACATGATCCGCGAGGGTAAGACGCACCAGATTCCTGGCATGATCCAGGTAGGCAAGAAGCTCGGTAACTGCCCGCTCGACGATTCCATCATGGACCACCTGCGCATGAAGCGCATCGCGCCCAAGGACGCCTTCGACAAGTCGCTGGACAAGAAGAAATTCTTCCCCTTCCTCACTCCGGCGGAACAGGAGGAGGCGCGGTCGAACGGCGAGGCTGACTGAATTAACTGCCCGGCAAACCGCTTACTGACCTGTGCGCTCCAACGAACTCGACTACATCCTTGGCACGATGTTGGACTCCAACAAGGACGTGTCCGACCTCAACATCACCGTGGACAAGCCGCTCCAGGTGGAGTCCTCCGGCCAGCTCGTCGGCGTGCCCATCACCCCGCCGGTGGATCGGCTCACGCCCTTTCAGACTGAGCAGATCGCGCTCAACCTCATCGGCGGCAGCCGTCGCCTGACCGAGGACCTGCTCCGCACCGGCTCGTGCGACTCCTCCTACGGGCTGGGGCAGAAGGCGCGCTTCCGCGTGAACATCTTTTCGCAGCGCGGAAATTACTCCTGCATCCTGCGCAAGCTGGCCACCCAGATCCCCACGCTGGAGCAGCTCAAGCTCCCACCGATCTTCAAGGAGATCGCGAAGGAGAAGACCGGCCTCGTCCTCATTACCGGATCGACCGGCTCGGGCAAATCCACCACCTTGGCGGCGCTGTTGAACGACCTCAACGAGAACAAATTCATCCACATCGTCACGCTCGAGGATCCGGTTGAGTTCGTGCATCCCCAGAAGAAGGCGACTTTCAACCAGCGCGAGATGGGCACCGACTTCGACAAATTTTCCAGCGGCTTGCGTGCTGCGCTGCGCCAGTCTCCCAAGGTCATTCTCGTCGGGGAAATGCGCGACCGCGAGACTGTCGAGTTGGGCCTCTCCGCCGCCGAGACCGGGCACCTTGTGGTGAGCACGCTCCACACGATTGACTGCGGCCAGACCATCAACCGCATCCTCGGCATGTTCGAGACCAGCGAGCAGGACCAAGTCCGCGAGCGCCTGGCCGACACGCTCCGCTGGATCGTCAGCCAGCGACTCGCGCCCAAAATCGGCGGCGGCCGACAGGCCATTCTCGAAATCATGGGCAACAGCGTCCGCACCAAGGAGTCCATCCTGCAAGGTGAGGCGGAGGGCAAGACCTTCTACGAAATCATCGAGGCCAGCTACACCTTCGGCTGGAAAAGCTTCGACCAAGCCTGCATGGAGGCATTCGAGCAGAACCTGATCACCGAGGAGAGCGCGCTGCTCTATTGCAGCAAACGCGGCCCGACCTCGCGCGGCATTGACAACATCAAGAAGAAGCGTGGCGAGATTACCTCGAACGTCCCCAGCTTGGGCATGAAGAAGGAAGCTGGCCACGGTGCACCTGTCGCGCCGCCGCCGCTGACGTTGAAGCTGAAGTGAAACCATGAATCCTGCTCCTTCCCAAACCTCCCATGAGCCAGCCCTTCGCCGACTACGAATTCATCAGCCCTTCCGACAAGCCCGCGCTGCTCGCCCTCAGCAGTATGGAAGTTCTCGCCAACGTCCAGACCATCGTTCTGGAGTGCGGGTTCAAGGTCCACGTCGCCAGCAACCACGAGGATTTCGGTAAGCGCTTCACCGCGCTGAACTATCACCTCGTCGTCGTGGAGGAACTCTTTGCCTCTGCCACCCCTGACGAGAACGTCACCCTGCGCACGCTCCAGTGGATGCCAATGGCCCGCCGCCGCCACACCGTCGTGGTGCTCATCAGCGATCGGTTTCAAACGCTCAATCCGATGGACGCCTTCCAGCAGAGCGTCCACGCCGTCGTCAACAAGGCCGACCTCAGCAGCCTCGGGGGCATTATCTCCAAGGCGGTCAGTGACAACGACCTCTTCCTCCACAGCTACCGCGAGGTCCAGGCCGCGATGGTGAAGGGGAAGGTTTAGGCCTAACTGCCAAGCAACTTAGCGCCCATGAGCACGGCGCTGAAGGACTCCCGCGAAGTGGGATTTTCATCCGTTGGCGTAGGGCACTCTTCAAAATCACTAACCTCCACTGACCGGCAGATTTTTAGCCGCGCGGCAGTCTGGGTTCCCATCACTGCAGGCCAGTGCTTAAATCAGCTTACTCCGCATTGCATTCACGCCTCGCCTCCGTAGTCTCGCGCCAGAGCTAACTTGTGTTTTCCTCCGGCCAAATCCTGAAGCGCCAATTCACGGTCACCGTCAGACGACGCGTGCCTGTTTTCCTCCTCGTTGCGCTGCTCGGCTGGCTCGCGTTGCCAGCCCGCGCGGATGACCTTGAGGACGCGCGGAAACTTTTCCTCACCGGCAAGTATTCCGAAGCCATCGCCGCCGGCGAGAAGGGCGTGAAGGAGGAGGATGGCAGCGAGGACTGGCGCATCTTGCTCCTGCAATCGCACATGGCAGTGGGGCAATACCCGCAGGCGCACACGGTTCTCACCAACGCCCTCAGCAAGTATCCGCACTCGTCCAGCATCCGCCTGCGCTGGGTGGGCCGCGAGGTGAAGCTCTTCAATGGCCTGCCGGACGAGGCCAGGGAGTTCCTCGACGAGATCAACCGCCTCGCCGGCTCGCGCTCGTGGGCGTATCGCGACCCGGCGAACCTCACCGCGCTCGGACGCGCCGCGCTCCTGCTGGGCGCGGACCCGAAGATGGTGCTCGACCGCTTGTTCGACCCTGTGAAGAAAGCCGCGCCGGACTTGCGGGAGATTCACCTCGCCACCGGCCACCTCGCTTTGGACAAGGGCGACTTCGCGCTCGCCGCAAAAATTTTTCAGGACGCCCTGAAGCGGTTCAAGACGGACGCGGATTTCCAGTTCGGCCTCGCGCGGTCGCTGATGAGCGGCTCGCGCCGTGATGCATTGCGCGCGCTGGAGCTGGCGATGGAGTTCAATGAGAAACACATCCCCGCGCGCCTGCTGCTCGTGGACCATCTCGTGGACGCGGAGGAATACGAGGAGGCGGAGAAGCTCTTGAAGGAAGTCCTTGCGGTGAATGTAAACCAGCCCGAGGCATGGGCGTATCGCGCGGTCATGGCGCACTTGCGGAATGACCCGGCGAAGGAGACGCAGTTCCGCACCGACGCGCTGCGCCACTACACGAACAACCCGGCGGTGGACCAGCTCATCGGGCGCAAGCTGTCGCAGAAGTATCGCTTCGCCGAGGGCGCGGCGTATCAGCGGCGGGCGCTAAAGTCCGACCAGCGGTTCCTCCCAGCGAAGTTCCAACTCGCGCAGGATTTGCTCCGACTCGGCGAGGAGGAGGAAGGTTGGAAGCTCGTCGCCGACGTGCATGAGGCCGATGGCTACGACGTGAACGCGTTCAATCTGGTCACGCTCAAGGACACGACAGACAAGTTCGTCGCGCTGACAAACGACCACTTCGTCCTGCGCATGGACGCGCGCGAGGCGAAGATTTACGGCCCGCGCGTGCTGGCCTTGCTCCAGCGCGCACACGACACGCTCACGGCGAAATACGGGCTGAAGCTGGAGAAGCGGACCATCGTGGAGATTTACACGGAGCAGAAGGATTTCGGCGTCCGCACGTTCGGGATGCCCGACAACCCGGGCTTTCTCGGCGTGTGCTTCGGCTGCCTCATCACGGCGAACAGCCCGGCCAGCGCGCGCGGCCACGCCTCGAATTGGGAGGCGACTTTGTGGCATGAGTTCTGCCACGTCATCACGCTCACGCTGACGAAGAACAAGATGCCGCGCTGGCTCAGTGAGGGCATCTCGGTCTATGAGGAGCGGCAGGCCAGCCCGGCGTGGGGCCAGGTGATGAACCCGCGCTATCGCGAGATGATTCTCGGCGACGAGCTGACGGCGGTGGGCGACCTCAGCAGCGCGTTCCTCACGGCGAAGAGCGACCTGCACCTGCAATTCGCCTACTACGAGTCCTCGCTGGTGGTGCAGTTCCTCATCGAGAAGTTCGGCGTGGGCAAGCTGCGCGCGATTCTCGCCGACCTCGCGACGGGGAAGGAAATCAACAAGGCCATCGTGGCGCACACCGCGCCGCTGGAGAACGTAGAGAAGGATTTTGAGGCTTACGCGAAGGACTTGGCGAAGCGGCTCGCGCCGGGGTTGGACTTCGAGAAGCCGAAGGGCTTGGCGGGGTTGTTGCCGGGGATGCTCGGGCGTCCGCCAGAGGGAACGGGGGTTGTCCCGCCCGCGACTGCGCCGGAGCCGAAGCCGTTGCTCGACCCGCTGAAACTTCACCCGAAGAACTTCTACCTCCTCACCCAGCACGCGAAGAAGCTGATGGCCGAGAAGAAGTTCGCCGAGGCGAAGGAGCCGTTGCTGAAACTCATCGAGGCGTATCCCAGGCACACCGGGGCGGACAACGCGCTGTGGCTACTGGCGGAGGTGCATCGCGAGCTGAAGGAGACTTCGCAGGAGCGCGCGGTGCTCACGAAGCTCGCCGCGCTCGACGCCGACGCGGTGGATGCTTACTTGCGCTTGATGGAGCTAGCCGCCGCGACGAAGGACTGGCCGGTCGTCGCCGAGAACGCCCGTCGCTACCTCGCCGTGAACCCGCTCGTGGGGCAGCCGCACCGTTGGCTGGCGCGGGCGAGCGAGGAGCTGAAGCAGCCGCAGGAAGCCATCGCCGCCTACCAGACGGTGCTGCTCCTCGACCCCGCTGACCCGGCAGAAGTTCACTTCCGCCTCGCGAAGCTCTTCAATGCGACCGATGCCGAGTCCGCGAAGCAGCACGTCCTGATGGCGCTGGAAGAAGCCCCCCGCTTCCGGGAGGCTCACGAGCTGTTGCTGAAACTCGCGCCGGTCGAAACGCCCGCTCCTGCGACGAGCAGCCCGAAAAAACCATGACCACCCGCGTTAAACTCCTCCCGCTCGCCGCGCTACTGCTCGTCAGCATCGCCGTCTTCGCCCAGTTCCGCGGCGGGCGCTACCGGGGTGAGGGCAACTACTCCGGCAGCGGCTTGCCGAAAACCGCGCGCGACGCCGAGCAGCACAGCAACGAGACGCCCATGTGGACGAACGCCCCGGGATTCCAGAAGGACACGTTCACCTTCTGCCGCATCCGCTACAGCAGCAGCTACGGCTACGGCGGCCGCAGTCGCGGCGGCTGGAGCACGGACTTCCCCGACGCTGACCTGAACCTCTCCTACCGCCTCCAGCAGATGACCTCGCTGAAGGTGAACCCGCTCGGCCGGCTGCTCCAAATCGAAGACCCCGACCTCTTCAATTACCCGTGGACCTACATGGTCGAAGTCGGCGCGCTGCGCTTCACGGACGAGGAGATTCCCATCATGCGGAAGTATCTCCTCAACGGCGGCTTCCTCATGGTGGACGACTTCTGGGGCGAGGCCGAGTTGGCGAACTTCATCCGCGAAATCAAGCGCGTCCTCCCCGAGCGCGAGGCCATCGAGCTGGAGATGGACCACCCCATCTTCCACAGCGTGTTCGACATCAAGCTCACGAAGAACCAGCTCCAATGCCCGAACATCGGCCTGGGCACCGAGAGCCAGCACCACGGCATCACCTGGGAGCGGGAAGACGCCCGCGACGTTCACTTCAAGGGCATCTTCGACGACAAGGGCCGCATGATGGTCTTCATCGCCCACAACACCGACAACGGCGACGGCTGGGAGCGCGAGGGCGAGAACGAGTATTACTTCAAGGAGTTCTCCGAGAAGCGCGCCTACCCGCTGGGCATCAACGTGATTTTTTACGCAATGACTCACTGACCAGGGACACCCATGGAAAACGAAACCGCCGCACTAACCGCACAAACACGCACCTCGGAAGCCTCCGCCCCGCCGCCGCTTCCTGAGCCAACGGAGCAGCAAGTCGTCGAGCAACTTCTGGACGCGCGTGGAAAAATCTACGGCGAGCTGGGCAAGGTCATTGTCGGCCAGCGCGCGGTCATCGAGCAGATTCTCATCGCGCTGCTCTCCGGCGGGCATTGCCTCATCACCGGTGCGCCGGGCTTGGCGAAAACTCTCCTCGTCAAATCCATCGCGCAGATTTTCCACCTCAAGTTCTCCCGCATCCAGTTCACGCCTGACCTGATGCCTGCCGACATCACGGGCACAGAGATTCTTCAGCAGGACGCTGATAGCCGGCAGATGCAGTTCGTGAAGGGCCCGGTCTTTGCGAACATGGTTCTCGCCGACGAAATCAACCGCACGCCCCCCAAGACGCAGGCCGCGCTGCTCGAAGCGATGCAGGAGCACCAAGTTACCGCCGCCGGCCACCGGCACGCGCTGCCCGAACCGTTCTTCGTGCTCGCCACGCAGAACCCCATCGAGATGGAGGGCACGTATCCGTTGCCCGAGGCACAGCTCGACCGCTTCATGTTCAACGTCGTGATGGACTATCTCCCCGAGGACGATGAGGTCGCCGTCATCCAGCAGACCACGGCGAACTTGAAGGCCGTCATCGACCAACTCTTCTACGGCGCGGACGTGCTGCGCTTCCACGAAGTCGTGCGCAAGGTGCCCATCGCCGAGGAGGTCGTCCGCTACGCCGTGCGCCTCGCCGCCGCCTCGCGCCCGAAGCAGAAGGGTTCCCCCGGCTTCATCAACGACTGGGTGAGCTGGGGCGCCGGCACGCGCGCGGGGCAGTTCCTCGTGCTCGGCGGCAAGACCCGCGCCCTGCTCGCCGGTCGCGCCCATGTCACCCGCGAGGACATCGAAGCCCTCGCCGCGCCCGTCCTGCGCCATCGCATCCTCATCAACTACCGCGCAGAAGCCGACGGCGTTACGGTGGAAAAGGTCGTCTCGAAGCTGCTTGAACACGTGCGCGCCTCGACTCCGCAATGATTTCCCCCGCCGACCAAGCTGGCCACGCGAGCGGTTCGCTCATTGACCCGCAGGCCCTCATGGCCATCCGCAGCCTGGAGATGCGGGCGCGCGTCGTGGTCGAGGGTTTCTGGACCGGCATTCACCGCAGCCCTTACCACGGCTTCTCCGTCGAGTTCACCGAGTATCGCCAATACACGCCCGGCGACGACCCGCGTTATCTCGACTGGAAGCTCTTCGCCCGCAGCGACCGCTACTTCATCAAGAAGTTCGAGGACGAGACCAACCTGCGCTGCCATGTCCTCGCCGACAACAGCCGCTCCATGAACTTCGGCTCGCGCGGCTACTCGAAGGCCGCCTACGCGAACACCCTCGCCGCCACGCTCGCCTTCTTCCTTCACCAGCAGGGCGACGCCATCGGCGTGCTGACCTTCGACGACCAAATCCGCGAATACCTCCCCGCCCGCCACCGCCCCGGCCACCTCCGCCACCTCATGCTCGCGCTGGAGAAACCGCCTGGCGGTGCCGCCACCGACCTCGCCGCCCCGCTCAAGCGCATCGTCGAAATCGTCCGCAAGCGCGGCCTCATGGTGCTGCTCACGGACCTCCTCGCGCCCATCGCCACGTTGGAAAGCAACCTCGCCACCCTCACCGCCAGCGGCCACGAGGTCGTCGTCTTCCAGGTGCTCGACCCGGCGGAACTCAGCTTCGACTTCGCCAAGGCCGCGCTCTTCCGCGACCTCGAATCGGGCCGCGAACTCTACATTGACCCCGATGCCGTCCGCGCCGACTACCGGCGCCATTTCGACGCCCACTGCCAGGCCGTCGAAGCCACCTGCGCCAAACTCGGCATCGTCCTCCGTCGCCTCACCACCGACCAACCGCTGGAGCTCGCGCTCTTCGACTTCCTGCGCGAGCGCATGAACCGGGGCAAGCTCGTCAAGCGCCACGCCGCATGAGCTTCCTCACGCCACTCTTCCTGCTCGGCGCGCTCGCGGTCGCGCTGCCGGTCATCTTCCACCTCATCCGGCAGACCTCGAAGGAACAGACCGAGTTCAGCTCGCTGATGTTCCTGCTGCCCGTGCCGCCGCGCGTCACGCGGCGCAGCCGGCTGGAGCACCTGCTCTTGCTCCTGCTGCGAAGCCTCGTGGTTTGCCTGCTGGCGTTTGCCTTCGCGCGGCCATTTCTTCCGAAGGCCGCTTCCACCGACCTGCCCACCGGTCCCGGCAAACGCATCGTCGTGCTCGTGGACACCAGCGCGAGCATCAGGCGCGAGGGGCTTTGGGCCGACGCCCGCGCGAAGGCGGAGGCCGTGGTCCGCGCCGCTGCTCCGGAGGATACCGTGGCTGTCTTCGCCTTCGACCGCGAGGTGCGCCGGCTCGTGACCTTCGAGCAATGGAGTGCCTCCGCTGCCGGCCAGCGCGCGGAGTTGGCAGTGGACGCGCTCAAGAAAACTTCTCCTGGCTGGAACGGCACTCAACTCGGCCACGCGCTCGTCGCTGCGGCCTCCGCATTGGAAGACACCCGCACCGACAACGCCCAGCAACCCGCGCGCGGCCCGCGCCAGGTGGTGCTCATCAGCGACTTGCAGGAAGGCAGCCGGCTCGACGCACTCCAAGCCTACGAGTGGCCCAAGGGCACCGAACTCATCCTCGAACCGCTCAAGTCGAAGAAGCCCACGAACGCCGGCCTCCAGCTCATCGCCGACACCGACGAGAACGAGAAGAAGCCCGGCGAAGCCCTCGCCCGCGTGCGCGTGAGCAACTCGTCCGACGCCAAGCGCGAGCAATTCCAAGTCGGCTGGTCGGACGGCAAGGAGTTCGTCGGCAAGCCGCAGGACATCTACGTGCCGCCGGGCCAGAGCCGCGTCGTCGCGCTCAACGCGCCGCCGCTCGGAGCCGTCGCCGAGCGCGTCCTTCTACGCGGCGACGAGGAGGCGTTCGACAACTCGCTCGCCCTCATCCCGCCGGAGGCCGCGCGCGTCAGCGTGTTGTATCTCGGCGGCGAAGTGCCCACGGACACCGCCGAGCCGCTCTACTTCTTGGAGCGCGCCTTCCCGGCCACGCGCCGTCAAATCGTGAAAGTCCTCCCGCGCACGCCCTCCGCCCAACTCCTCCCCACCGACGCCGAGGCCCCGCTCGTCATCGTGACCGATGCTTTGCCGGACGAGCGCACCGCGACCGTCCGGCGGCTCCTGACCGAGGGCAAAACCGTTCTCGTCTCGCTGAAGAACCGGAACGTCGCGCGCACGCTGGCGGGCCTGCTCGGCAAGGAGTCCGTGGCTGCCGACGAGGCGAAGGTGCCGTCCTACGCGATGCTCGCGGAGATTGATTTCCAGCACCCGCTCTTCGCGCCGTTCGCCGACCCGCGCTTCAGCGACTTCACCAAGATTCACTTCTGGAAGTATCGCCGCCTGGACGCGACGCAGTTCCCCGGCGCGCGCGTCGTTGCGAAGTTCGACACCGGCGACCCCGCGCTGCTGCAAGTGCCCGTGGGCAAAGGCACGCTCTACGTCCTCGCCTCAGGCTGGCAGCCCGGCGACAGCCAGCTCGCGCTCTCGTCGAAGTTCCTGCCGCTGCTCTTCTCGCTGCTGGAGCAGGCCGGTGGCCTCCGCCCGGAGGTCACGCAGCACACCGTCGGCGACACCGTCCCGCTCGCCGCCACCAACGCCGCCGTGCGCGTGACCAAGCCTGATGGCACAAGCCTCACGCTCGGCGCGGGCACCGCCGCCGTCATCCAGACCGACCAACCCGGCATCTACACCGCCATCAGCGGCGCGCTCACGCAACGCTTCGCCGTGAACCTCGACCCGCTGGAGAGCAAGACCGCGCCGTTGCCGGTGGAGGAGTTGGAACACCTCGGCCTGCCTGTGACCCGCGCCGACGGCAAGACCGCCGTGCAAGCTGCCGAGGCGAAACGCCAGCTCGCGAACACCGAGTTAGAAGGACGGCAAAAGCTGTGGCGCTGGCTGATTGCCGGCACGCTGGTGTTCGTGACGTTGGAAACTTTGCTGGCCGGGTGGCTGGCGAAGCGAGCTGCTCCTCAACCTTCGGGCGAAACATTATCGCCCGCTGGGCGTCTGTCTTGATGAGATGATTGCCCCCCTCCTCAAAGAGCACTTGGAGCCGGTCGCGCGTCGCTACCGGCGGATGCAGCTCTGGCGCGGGCTGACGATTTGCTGGGCGCTCGCGGGTTTGCTCGCCATCGCGCTCGGGGCGTTCGGGGTGGAATACCGCGTCGGCGTGCCCCTGGTCGGAGTCGTCGCGTTTGCCGCGGCGCTATGGATGGGCTTCGCCACGCTCTCCGCGAAGGCCGACTCGCACTGGCTCGCGCTGCAAATCGAGCAGCAGCACCCGGAGCTGAAGACCGCCCTGCTCGCCGCGTTGGAGCAGAAACCTGACGCCGATGGCCAGTTCAGTTTTCTCCAACAGCGCGTCATCGCCGAGGCCGTGGTGCATGGCCGGAACCTCGGTTGGACGGACGCCTTCCCGCTGCGGAAGCTCGCGCTCGCACACGCCTCGCACCTCGCGGCCTTCGCGTTCTTCGTCGCGGCGCTGATGGGGTTGCGGACGAACAGCATCGGCGTCGCCGCTGAACGCGCCGCTGCGAAAGCGGTGTTGGACAACGTCTCCGTCACGCCCGGCGACACGCAGGTCGAGCGCGGCAACAGTCTCGTGGTGCTCGCGAAATTCGAGGGCAAGCTCCCGCCCGGCGCGACACTCGTTATCGGCGTGGGCACGAACGTCACGCGGTCCATCGCACTGACGAAGTCGCTCGACGACCCGGTTTTCGGCGGCTCCGTGCCGGAGGTGAACGAGGACTTTAGCTACCGCGTCGAGTTCGCTGGCCAGCGCACGCGGGACTTCGCGGTGAAGGTGTTTGAGCATCCCAAGCTGGAGCGCGCGGATGCGAAGCTGACTTTCCCGGCTTATACGCAGTTACCCGAGAAGACCATCGAGGACACACTCCGCATCAGCGCGGTGGAAGGCTCCGCGCTCACCTACACGCTCCAGCTCAACAAGCCGGTGAAGTCCGCGCGGCTGCTGCCCAAGAAGGACGGCGACATCGTCACGCTCGGCACCGACGCGATGAAGCCTTTCGCCACGCTCGCGAACTTCGCGCTCGTGGCCAGCCAGACTTATGCGCTCGAACTCGTGGATGCCGACGGGCGCACGAACAAGGTGTCGGCGCAATTTGTGTTCGATGCGCTGCGGAACCGCGCGCCGGATCTGAAACTCGCCTCGCCGCGCGGCGACCAAAGGGTGTCGGCGCTGGAGGAGATTCAGTTCGCGGGCGAGGTGTGGGACGACTTCGGGCTGCGCGCGTATGGCATTGCGTATTCGCTCGGCGGTGCGGAGCCGACGTTGCTGCAACTCGGTGAGGGCGCGTCTGCGAAGGACAAGCGCGGCTTCAGCCATGTGCTCCGGTTGGAGGAGCTGGGCGCGGCCCCGGACCAGCTCGTGGCGTGGTTTGCGTGGGCGGACGATGTGGGGCCGGACGGCGAGGTGCGGCGCACGGCGACGGATATGTATTTCGCGGAGGTCCGGCCGTTCGAGGAGATTTTCCGTCAGGGCCAGGGCGGCGCGGGTGAAGGTGAGGAGGAGGAGAAGGACGGGAAGAAGGGCAGCGCGAAGGAACAGATGGGCAAGCTTGCCGAGTTGCAGAAACAAATCATCAACGCGACGTGGAAGCTGCGGCGGCAAGCGGGCACGGCACTGCCGGTGGCGAAAGTTCCGGCGAACGGCGTGCCGCCTGCGACGAATCCGGCGCCAAAGAAGGGGCCGTGAAATCTAACTTTGAGTAGTCGAACCAAATGCACGCTATGAAAGCTCCAAGCACGCCAGTCGGTAACTTGCGCCAGTTCACCGAGGGCTTCGCCAGCCTTGCTCTCGTCACCGGGCTGTTGCTCGCGCCGCCGTTCATCCTCGCGCAGCAGCGTTCGCCAGCGCCTGCCGCGAAGTCCCCGGCCAACTTCCAGGCGGATGCCGGCGTGCTCATCGAATCGCAGGAGAAGGCGTTGGAGATGGCGAAGGAGTTGGCGGAGAAGTCTGAGAACCCGCGTGCGCAGGCCGCGATGGCGGAGGTGGTGAAGCAGATGGAGCGGGCGTTGAAGTTGTTGGAGGAGGCGAAGGGTGAGCCGAAGAAGCTGGAGGCGGCGGTCGCGGCGCAGCAGGCGTCGTATCAGGCGCTGCTGAAGCTCGCGGAGCGCGAGTTCAAGGTGAACGAGAAGAAGGGCGGCAAGAGCGGCAAGGGCGGCGAGCAGGGCCGGCAGGGGCAGGTGGACCAGCTCGAGCTGAAGATGAACCAGAACCGTTACGAGCAGCAGAAACAGGCGCAGGCCGAGGCCAAGCAGTCGCCGGAGCAGAAGGAGAATTTGCAATTCATGAGCCGGCTGCGTGAGCTGGCGCAGCGGCAGGGCGACTTGAACGAGCGGTTGAAGGAGCTTCAGACCGCGTTGCAGGAGGCGAAGAACGAGCAGGAGAAGGAGGAGATTCGCCGTCGCTTGAAGCGCTTGCAGGAGGAGCAGAAGCAGATGCTCGCGGACCTCGATGAGTTGAAGCAGCGCGCCGAGAAGCCGGAGAACCAGCAGCGCATGGCGGACACGAAACAGAAGCTCGAC
This sequence comes from Pedosphaera sp., assembly GCA_009695395.1. Lineage (GTDB taxonomy): Bacteria > Verrucomicrobiota > Verrucomicrobiia > Limisphaerales > SXTU01 > SXTU01. The sequence continues at coordinate 19,554 of SIBB01000008.1, forward strand.
CAGACGCGCGACGCGGCGCAGAAGGCGGCGGAGCAGATGGACAAGGGCAATGTCTCGCAGGCGCTGGCGAGCGGCACGCGGGCGCAGCGGGACTTGCAGGAGATGCGCGACGACTTGCGGAAGAAGAACGCGAACCAGTTCGCCGAGGACATGAAGCAGCTCCGGCAGGAGGCGCGGGACATCGCGCAGAAGCAGGAGGAGCTGGGCAAGCAGATGACCGCCACGCCGCAGCAGAACAAGAAGAAGTCGCTCACGGAGCCGGATGCGAAGTCGGAGTTGCCGAAGGACTTGAAAGAACAGAACGAGCGGCTGAAGAAGTTCGTCGAGCGCGCTACGGGGATTGCCGAGCAGTCGGAGAACGCTGAGCCGCTGTTGCACCGGCAGCTTTACGACGCGGTGCGCAAGCAGGCGCAGAGCGAGGCGCAGAACTTGAAGGAGACGAAGAACGACTTGGCCCGGCGCGGGATGCTGACGCGCGGGATGTATGACTTGCTGGAAAAAGCGTCGGCGGACGGCGCGACCAAGTCGCTCGAAATCGCGGGCGAGCTGGCGAAGAGCGGGTTGAACAACCCGGCCTCTGCCGTGGAGCAGCGCGCGCGCGCGGGCATCGAGGAGATGCGGAAGGGGGTCGAGCGCGCCGCCGAAGGCGTGCTGGGCGACGAGGGCGAGGCTTTGAAACAGGCGGCCAAGACGCTCGACAGTCTGGCGCGACAGCTTGAGAGCGAACTGGCGCGCGCCGAGGCGAAGCAGGGCGAGAAGGGCGGCGAGCCAAAGGCTGGCGAGCAGCCGGGCGAGCCCAAGGGCAAGTCAGCACAGGGCGAAGGCAAACAGCCCGGCAAGCAGGCGGGCAAGGCAGGCGAGGGCAAGGCAGGCGAGGGCAAGGCCGGGCAGAATTCCAAGGACGGCAAACAGGGCGAGGCGCAGGTCGGAGCCGAACCCGGTGAGGGCAACCAGCCCGGTGAGAAGGGTGGCAAGCAAGGTTCCAAGTCCGGACAGGACGGCAAAGAGGGTGAAGGCAAGGAGGGTTCCAAAGCTGGTCAGGGCGGAAAGCAAGGCGAGGGCAAGGAAGGCGGGAAGGCTGGCCAAGGCGGACAGCAACCTGGTGGTAAAGACGGCAAAGACGGAAAGGGCGGGAAACAAGGCGAGCAACCCGGCGAAGGCCAGGGCAAGGGCGGCGGTTCCGGCCAGCAACCCGGTGGCGAGCAGGCTGGCAAGCAGGCGGGCGACAACAGTCCTTCACCCGGCAAGCAGGACGGGAAGCAGGCCAACGGCGGCCAGCGCGGTGGCGGCAATCAGCGCGGCGGCGACCGAGGTGGGTTTGAGGGCATTCTTCCCGCCGGGGTCATCGCCGAGCGCGGTGGCGAACAGGCCGGGCCCATTACGAGCGAGCGGGGTTACGCGGACTTCAGCGACCGCCTGCGCGATGTGGAGGAGATGGTGGACTCGACGGAGTTGCGAAACCAGTTGCAGACCGTGCGCGAGCGCCTGCGGGTCGAGCGCGTGGAGTTCAAGCGCACCGGGCTGGAGCCGACGAAGTGGGACCTCGTGCGGATACAAGTGATGAAGCCGCTCGTCGAAGTGCGGCAGCGCATCGAGGAGGAGCTCGCCAAGCGCGACAACCGCGAGGCGATGGTGCCGATTGACCGCGACCCGGTGCCGGGCCGCTTCTCCGAACTGGTGCGGAAGTATTACGAGAACCTGGGCAAGAGCGAGGCGGAGGCGGGCGTTGCGCCGAAGGTTTCGCCCAAATAATTTTGAGCCATGAGCACACTTGAGGAAATCAAGGCGGCAGCCGAACAGGTGTCTGCCGAAGACCGCTACGAACTGCTGCATTGGCTGGCAGGTTCTGAGGATGTGCGGCGACGCGACTTGGAGGAGTTGCGACGCGCCATTGCCATCGGCGTGGCACAGGCTGACCAAGGCGAACGGGCTCCGTTGGACATCAAGGACATGGAGCGCGGACGCCCACGTCCGCGCTCCAATCACTGCGTGTCCATGTCAATGCCTTCAGCGTCCACTTGACCCTCGCCTCCCTCATCTTCTCCGGGCGCGACTGGCTGCTGCCGGTGCTCGTGCTTGCGGGCCTTGGCCTCGCGGCGCTGGTGTGGGGTTACACGCGGGCGGCGGCGGACAAGGGGCTACGAGTGACGTGTGCGCTGCTCAAGGTGCTCGGCTTCGTCGCGCTCGCGTTGTGCTTGCTGGAGCCGTTCTGGACGGGACAGCGCGTGAAGCCGGGCGCGAACTTGCTCGCGGTCGTCGCGGACAACAGCCAGGGGATGCAAATCCACGACCGGGGCAATGCGCAGAGTCGCGGCGAGTTCCTGCGCGATGCGCTCGCGGGCAAGGGCTCGGACTGGCTCGCGAAACTCCGCGAGAACTTCGAGGTGCGCGGCTATGTCTTCGACTCGCGGCTCCAGCCCAGCACGGACTTCACGGAACTTAACTTCGACGGGCGCGCTTCCGCCATCGGCAGCGCACTCACCACGTTGAAGGAACGGCTCGCCAACCGCCCCGTCGCCGGCGTCGTGCTGCTCACCGACGGCAACGCCACGGACATCGCGGGCGAGCTGCCGGACTTGAAGGGCTTGCCGCCGATATACCCCGTGGTCATCGGCCGCGAGGACGCGGACCGCGACATCGCGCTCGTAAACGTGGGCGTGACGCAGACTTCCTTCGAGGACGCACCGGTGACGATTCAGGCCGAGGCCACCGCCAGCGGCTACGCGGGCGCGGACGTGAAGGCGGAGTTGCTCGACCGCGCGGGCAAGGTGATCGAGCAGCAGACCGTGCGCGTGAAGGGCAGCAGCGAGACAATGACGTTCCGCTTCCAGTTCAAGCCGGAGCAGAAGGGCGTTTCGTTCTATCGCGTGCGCGTCGGGGCGCAGGGCGAGGGTGGGCAGTTTGCCGACGCGAAGACTTCCCTCGAGGCCACGCTCGCGAACAACACGCGTGTGCTCGCCGTGGACCGGGGGCGCGGGCCGTTCCGCATTCTCTACGTCAGCGGGCGGCCCAACTGGGAGTTCAAGTTCCTCAACCGCGCGCTTGCCGAGGACGACCAGGTCGAGTTGCTCGGGCTGATTCGCATCGCCAAGCGCGAGCCGAAGTTCGCCTTCCGGGGACGCGCGGGCGAGTCGAGCAACCCGCTCTTCCGTGGCTTCGGCAATCAGTCGAAGGACGAAATCGAGCGCTACGACCAGCCGGTGTTGGTGCGCCTGAACACGAAGGACGCCGACGAGTTGAGCAAGGGTTTCCCCGCCACGGCCGAGGAGTTGTTCGCCTACCACGCTATCATCGTGGATGACTTGGAGGCCGAGTTTTTCACGCTCGACCAGAAGTCGTTGCTGCAAAAGTTCGTGAGCGAGCGCGGCGGTGGGTTTCTCATGCTCGGCGGCGCGGAGACGTTTCACGAGGGGGGCTACTTGCGCACGCCCATCGGCGACATGCTGCCGGTCTATCTCGACCGCGCGCCGGACGAGACGGCGCGGGAGAACCTCCGCCTCGGCCTGACGCGCGAGGGCTGGCTCCAGTCGTGGGCGCGCTTGCGCCCGACGGAAGGCGAGGAGAAGTCGCGCCTTCAAGCGATGCCGGGCTTCGCGCTGCTCAACGAAGTGCGCGACCTCAAGCCCGGCGCGAGCAGCATCGCGACCGTGACGGACGCCGCCGGGCGGGCGCACCCGGCGGTGGCGACACAACGCTTCGGCCACGGGCGCACGGCGGTGGTGACGGTGGGCGACGTGTGGCGCTGGGGTTTGCGCGAGCCCGAGATGCACGTGGACATGGACAAGGCGTGGCGGCAACTCACGCGCTGGCTCGTCGCCGACGTGCCGAACAAGGTGGAACTCACCGCGCAGCCGAAGAAGGGCGATGCGAACCAAGCCATCGAGCTCCAAGTGCGCGTGCGCGACCTAAAGTTCCTCCCGCTCGACAACGCGACGGTGATGTTGAGCGTGCAGCCCGTCCTCGGCGGGGTGAGCAATGCGCCAGCGATTCGCCTGCCCGCCGAGCCGTCCACCAAGGAGCCGGGGCTTTACACCGCGATCTACGTGCCTCGCGAGACGGGCGGCTACCACGTCGAGGCGACGGCCACGAACAGCGTCGGAGCCGAAGCCGGTCGGGCTGTGGCCGGCTGGACGACGGACTTGGCGGCGGAGGAATTTCGTTCGCTGAAGCCGAACCGCGCGTTGCTCGAAACCATCGCCAAGCAAACCGGCGGCGAGGTCGTGGACATGGGCGCGCTCGGCTCCTTCGCGACTCGCCTGCCGAGCTTGAAGGCGCCCGTGACCGAGGCGTGGACGATGCCGCTGTGGCATCAGCCGCTGGTGTTCGCCTTCGCGCTGCTGTGCTTCATCGCGGAGTGGGGACTGCGGAGAAGGAGGGGGTTACCATG
>SIBB01000009.1 GCA_009695395.1 Pedosphaera sp.
GTCTTTCATTAGCACGCTGAATTGGTTCGCACGATGAAGGACGGTCTGGGGCGACGCAAGCGACTTTGGGAGGAGAAGCCTGCCAGCCAGACCCGCCACCCAGCCTGAAAACCTCGTCGCAGGGCTAAAATGGCCTTTTCGCCCCTTTCCGACCCGTCGGAACGCCTCGCCGGACCCTCGGAACGGCGTTCCGGAGGTCAGGAACGCTCCGCCGGAGCGTCGGAACGGCGTTCCGAGGGGGCGGAAGGGCGTTCCAAGGCTCGGGAGCGTCGTGCCGACGTGCCGGAACGGCGCTCCGATGCGTGTCGGAAGGGTGAACCCGGACGGCCCGCGAGGGGCGCGTATCGGAAGAACAAGTTCAACTGAGGGTGGATTTGTTGCGGCAACGCCGTTGCTGACCCCACAACTGCCTCCACCACGGTGGGCGGAGGTGCGCTGGCCTGGGAACCGGGCTGGAATCGCATCCGGCACTGGCCGCAGTTGCGTTCTTCGGTGTGTTCTACTTCTTGGCGACTCGCTGGTAAGTTCCGGGGAGCGCAGGTGCGCCTTGCCAACGCCCGTGCCCTGCGGGACAAATGCGTGGTGACCGTTTTCCTCAATGGCCGCTTCGTCCCCGAAGAGCAGGCGCTTGTGTCCGTCTTCGACCGAGGCTTCCTCTACGGTGACGGCCTCTTCGAGACGCTGCGTGTGATGAACGGCGTGCCGCTGCGCTGGGACGCGCACTGGCGGCGCTTCGCGATGGGAATGCTGCGGTTGGACCTCTCCGTGCGCTGGCTGCCGGAGTATCTCCGCGCCAACGCCGCCGACCTCAGCCACCACAACCAACTGCCCGACGCGCTCCTGCGCCTCACCCTCTCGCGCGGCGTCGGCGAGCGCGGCTACTCACCGCGTGGGGCCGACGCGCCGACCTTCCTGATGTCGCTGCATCCCGCGCCCGTGTTGGCCGCCGAAGTGCCGCGCTCGAAACTCCACACCGCCTCGCTCCGTCTGCCTGCAGGCGACTGGCTCTCCGCCTGCAAATCCGCGAACAAGCTCCTGCACGTCCTCGCCCGCGCCGAGGCCGAGGGTGCCGGAGCCGACGAAGCCCTGCTCCTAAATCCTCGCGCCGAACTCGCCGAGGCCGCGAGCGCGAACCTGTTTTGGATTGAAGGCGACAGCTTGCACACGCCGCCCCTCTCATCCGGCGCGCTGCCCGGGGTCACGCGTGCCGACGTGCTCGCGTGGTGCCAGTCGCAGGGTATCGCAGCGCACGAGACCACCGCTGACCTCACGCGCCTGCTCCGCGCGCAGGGCTGTTTCCTCACGTCGAGTGCCCGCGGCGTGGTCCAGGTCAGCGCTCTGGATGGCCAGGCGATTCCCATCTCACCCCTCGCTCACCGCGTCCGCACCGCGCTGCTGGCGGCTTGGCGGGAGGAGAGCAGTCAGCAGTCAGCCAAGAGAGTTTCGGCCGCTGAAGGCTGATAGCTGTCCCCTGAACGCTTTCCCTCTGGCCTTCGTCACAAACGGGCTGCAACTTTATCCCGTGCCCAGCATCGAGCGGACAATTCAGGTCAGTTGGCGTCACCAGGTGCATTTCACCCATGGTGTCTTCAAGCCCGCCAACCCCATTCTCCGCGACGTGCTCGTGGGGGGCGGCGGCGCAACCCGGCGCAAGGCGCTCGTGGTGCTAGACGAAGCGCTCGCGAAGGCGCAACCCGGATTGGAACGGACCATCGCCGACTACTTCGCCAGCCACGGGGATGCGCTCGAGCTGGTCCGCTCGCCCATCGTCATCGAGGGCGGCGAGCGGGTGAAAAACTCCTACTTCCACGTCTCGGAAATCCACTCGCAGATTGACCGCTATCACATTGACCGCCACGCCTACCTGCTCTGCGTGGGGGGCGGCGCGTTACTGGATATGGTGGGGCTCGCGGCGGCCACCGCGCACCGGGGCATCCGTCATGTGCGCATCCCGACGACGACGTTGAGCCAGGATGACTCCGGCGTGGGGGTGAAGAATGGCGTCAACGCGTTCGGCAAAAAGAACTTCATCGGCACGTTCTGCCCGCCCTTCGCCGTCATCAACGACTTCCAGTTCCTCTCCACGCTAACCCCGCGCGACCAGCGCGCCGGCTACGTCGAGGCCGTGAAGGTCGCGTGCATCCGTGACGCGGAGTTCTTCAACGCCATCGAGCGCGACGCCGAGGCGCTGGCCGCGTTCGAGCCAGCGGCGATGCAGCGGCTCATCTACCGTTGCGCCGAACTGCACCTGAACCACATTGCCACCAGCGGCGATCCCTTCGAATTCGGCAGCGCGCGCCCGCTCGACTTCGGCCACTGGGCGGCGCACAAGCTGGAGCAGCTCTCGGAATACAAGCTTCGGCACGGCGAGGCCGTCGCCATCGGCATCGCGCTGGACGTGCTTTACGCGAAGAAGATTGGCCTGCTCGACGCCGCGAGCACCGAGCGCGTGCTCGTGCTGCTGGAGGAGTTGGGCTTCGACCTGTTCGCGTCCGAGCTGCTGCACACGGACTCGGACGGGAACCTGATGGTGCTCTCCGGCCTGACTGAATTTCGAGAACACCTCGGTGGCGAGCTGACCATCACGTTGTTGCAAGCCATCGGCGAGGGCGTCGAGGTGCATGAGATGGACCTGCCGAAAGTGGTCGAGTCCATGCAACGCTTGCAGGAGCGGCACGCGGCGCGGTCGCGAAAAATCGTCGCGGTCGCGAGCTAACACTGGCACGCTGCGGCTCGATGAACCGCACCGCCGTGCTCAATGTTGTCGGCCTCACCGAGTCCCTTCTGGGCGATCGGACCCCGCGCATCACGGCGTTCCGCAAGCGCGGCGCGGTCGTCAATATCGACCCCGCCTTTCCCGCCCTCACCACCACCGCACAGTCGAACTACGTCACGGGCACCAAGCCCGCGCAGCACGGCATCGTCGCCAACGGCTGGTATGATCGCCAGCTGGCCGAAGTGCAGTTCTGGAAGCAGTCCAACCGCCTCGTCCACGGGCGCAAGCTCTGGGACGAGCTGCGCGCACACGACCACACCTTCACCTGCGCGAAGCTTTTCTGGTGGTATAACATGTATTCCACCGCCGACTGGTCCATCACGCCGCGCCCCATGTATCCGGCGGACGGGCGCAAGTTCTTCGACATTTACTCCTGGCCATACGACATCCGCGACAGCATCAAGCGCGACCTCGGCGAGTTTCCGTTCCCCGGTTTCTGGGGACCGAACGCAGGCATGCAGTCGCCCGCCGGAGCCCCCGACTGCGCGTCGCGCTGGATAGCCGAGTCCGCGAAATGGATTGAGAATAAGTTCCAGCCCACGCTGAACCTCGTCTATCTCCCGCACCTCGATTACAGCTTGCAACGCCTCGGCCCCAAGCACCCGGATATCGCCCGCGACCTCGCGCTCATTGACGACCTCGTCGGCGAGCTCATCCTCTTCTTCCAGAAGCGCAACGTGCAGGTCGTCCTGCTCTCCGAATACGGCATCACGCCCGTGGACAAGGCCATCCACCTCAACCGCATCTTTCGGGAGCAGGGCTGGCTCACGGTGAAAGAGGAACTCGGACTCGAGCTCCTCGACGCTGGCGCGAGCAAGGTCTTCGCCGTCGCCGACCATCAGGTCGCGCACATCTACGTCAACGATTCCGCGATGCTCAACCAGGTCCGCTCGGTCGTTGAGTTCACACCCGGAGTCGCCACCGTCCTCGCGGAGAACGAGAAAGCCGCCGCCGGTATCAACCACCCGCGCGCCGGCGACCTCATCGCCGTGGCGAAGGAGAACGCGTGGTTCACCTACTACTACTGGCTCGATGACGCGCGCGCGCCCGACTTCGCCCGCTGCGTGGACATCCACCGCAAGCCCGGCTACGACCCCGTCGAACTCTTTCTCGACCCAAAGATCCGCGCGCCCATGCTCAAGATCGCCGGCAAGCTGCTGCGCAAGAAACTGGGATTCCGTATGCTGATGGACGTCGTCCCGCTGGACGCCTCGCTTGTGAAAGGCTCCCACGGGTGCCGCCCGGCCAACCCCGCCGACTGGCCCGTCCTCATCACCGAGCGGCACGAGCTCCTGCCCGCGCACCAGCTCGACTCGACTGCGGTTTACGACATCCTCAAACGCCATGTCATCGGCGCATAACACCCGCCTTGTATGGAGCGCGGACGCCCACGCCCGCAGCCTGCTAATCCAAGCCCGCCGATTGCGGACGTAGGCGTCTGCGCTCCGCACCAATTCCATGACCCCGCCGCCCGCCACGCCACCGACAAAGCCGGCCTGGCTGTCGCGCCGTCGGCTGCTGACCGGCGCCGGCTTCGTCGGCGTGACGGGTGCAGTGGGTGCGGCCTACATGCGGCTGCTGGAGCCGCGCCGGCTCGAAGTCACCCACCGCACCGCACCGCTCGGGCAGGCAAACGCGGCCCCCGTAAAAATCCTCCACTTGTCCGACCTCCACGCCTCCGGCTACGTCCCGATCGAGTTCATCGCGCACGCCATCGAGCTCGGCCTCGCGGAAAAGCCCGACCTTGTTTGCCTCACCGGCGATTTCATCACGAAGCATTTCACACGCTTCGCCGACTACGCCGACGTGTTGAAACCGCTCGCCGCCGCCGCCCCCACCTTCGCCTGCCTCGGCAACCACGATGGCGGCAAGTGGGCCGCGCGCCCCATCTACGGTGGCTATCCTGACCACGCCGCCGTCCGCAAATGCCTCACTGCCAGCGGGGCCAAGGTCTTGCTGAACCAATCACACGAACTCACCCTTCGCGGGCGCAAACTCCGCATCGTCGGCGTGGGCGACTTGTGGTCCGATGAGCAACGCCCGGTGGAAGCATTCGGCACCATGGCAACGGACGCGGAGACCGGCGTCATCGCGCTCATGCACAACCCTGATGGCAAGGAACAACTCGCTGCGTTTCCGTGGCATCTGGCTTTGTGCGGGCACACGCACGGCGGCCAACTCCGCCTGCCGTGGCTGGGCACGCCCTTCGCCCCCGTGCGCGACCATCGCTACGTCGAGGGCCTGCACCGTTGGCGCGACCGCTGGCTCCACATCACGCGCGGCGTGGGCAACCTCCACGGCGTCCGTTTCAACTGCCCCCCGGAAGTCAGCCTCCTCACCCTCGCTTGACCATGCGCTTGTCCCATTCCTTTTGCCGGTTGCCTTTAATCTGTTGCCTTGTAGCAACCGCCTGCTCCACCGGCACGAAGGTTGTCACCACCACTGGCAAGCTCGTCGGCAAGACCGCGACCACCGCCATCACCACCGGTGGAAAAGTAGTGGGCGCGACCGTCTCCGGCGGAGCGACCGTCGCGAAGACCGTTGTCACCACCACCGGCTCCGTGGCTGGCTCGATTGCGAAGACGGCGTTTGTCACCGTCGTGGACAGCGCGGCCGGTGTGACGCGACAGGTGCCGTGGACTGAGGGAATGAAGCTCTACGCCATCACGAAGTCCGGGGAGGCCAACGCCGCGCTCAAGGCCGTCCAAATCCTCCGCGGCTCACGGATCATCGCCACCACGGACACTGCCAAGCTCGCCGCGAACACTCCCGGCCCCGCGTTGCAAGCCGGAGATGTCATCAAGCTGGGGCAACTCGTCGGACGGTAGCCCAGAAGCGTGGCCCCGCTTGCCACTGACACGGCGCCTCCGTAGCCTTCGTCCACACATGAACCTCACCGATCTGAAGTGGCCGGAAGTCCAGGCCCTTTCCAAGGACACGCCCGTCATCTTCCCCGTCGCCGCGCTCGAACAGCACGGACGGCACATGCCAGTCTTCACGGACAGCCTGCTCACGAATGAAATCGTCCGCCGCGTCGAGGCCCGTATCGGCGAGCGCGTGCTCATCGCCCCGCTCCAATGGCTCGGCAACTCCGACCACCACATGGATTTCCCCGGCACCATGTCCGCCCCGCCGCGCGTGTATCTGGATTTGCTCACCGGCCAGTTCGAGAACTTCATCGCGCACGGCTTCCGCCGCCTCGTGATGCTCAACGGCCACGGCGGCAACGATGTGCCCGGCAAGCAAGTCGTCTTCGAGCTGCGCCAGAAATACCGCGCCCGCCGCGATATCCTCCTGCTCTTCGCCACCTACTGGAATCTCACACTCACGCCACCCGCCACCGCGCACCCCGACATCAAACAGAGCCGCATGGGCCACGCCTGTGAATGGGAGACCAGCATGGTCCTGCGCATCGCGCCGCATCTGGTGGGCGACCTGACCAAGGTCGAGGCCGTCGAGTTTGGCAACCCCTTCGAGCCGGCCGCGCGCGGCTGGATCATGGGCGACCGCAGCGTGCCCGGCCACATTGGCGACCCGCGGCACGCCACCGCCGAGAAGGGCGAGGCGCTCTTCCAAGTCTTCACTGACGGCGCGGTGGCCATGCTGGAGCGCGTGCTCAAGTGGGATGGGCAGAGCTGGGAAGGGTAGTAATCGGTTGTCGCCGCCCCTCATTCTGGCAACGCGCCCGACTGAACACTTCGACTTTACCCACCACCCGAGCAACCGGAAGCGATTGCAACCGCCCCGCCCTCGGCCACACTCCGCATATGAAACACTTCCTGTCCGTTCTCTGCCTCGCTGTCCTGCCGGCGACAGCCCAAGTTATCGAGGCGGACCTCTGCATCTTCGGCGGCACGTCCGGCGGCATCGCGGCGGCGCTGCAGGCGGCGCGTATGGGCAAGACCGCCGTCATCGTCAACCCGACCAAGTATCTCGGTGGCCTGACCACCGGCGGCCTCGGCGCGACGGACATCGGCAACAAGGCGGCCATCGGCGGCATCTCACGCGATTACTACCACCGCCTCGCGCAGCACTACGCGCAGGACGCGTCCTGGACGCTGGAGACCGCGCCGGATTACTTCGCCAAGCGGCGCGGTGGTCAGGCGGGTGCGAGCGCGTTGACCGGGGCGGACGCGACGATGTGGACCTTCGAGCCGCGCGTGGCGGAGAAAGTTTATTTCCAGTTGCTCGCTGAGACGAAGACGCCCGTGTATCTGGAGCAGCGCCTCAAGTCCGTGACCAAGGCCGGCCCGCGCATCACGGAAATCACGATGGAGAATGGCCGCGTCTTCCGCGCGAAGATGTTCATGGACGCGACCTACGAAGGCGACCTGCTGGCGAAGGCGGGCTGCTCCTTCCACGTCGGGCGCGAGGCAAACTCGGTTTATGGCGAGACACTCAACGGCGTCCGCGCCAGCACGCCGCATCATCAGTTCACCGTGCCGGTGGACCCGTATGTGAAGCCCGGCGACGCGAGCAGCGGCCTGCTGCCGTTCATCCAATCCGGCGACGGCGGCAAGCCCGGTGCTGGCGACAAGGCCACGCAGGCTTACAACTACCGCCTCTGCTTCACGACCGACCCGAAGAACCGCCTGCCCGCGCAGAAGCCGCAGGGAATGCCACAGCCCAAGTGGGATGCATTGCTCAAGGCCGCGAACGGCAGCCTGCCAGTGACTCCGCCCGCGAACTACGACGCGAAGCAGTTCGAGCTGCTGGGCCGCTACGCCGAGGCGCTCGTCGCCGGGAACAAGAACCCGAAGCTCGCGCAGTTCTGGAATCCCATCTGGATGCCGAACCACAAGACCGACATCAACAACAACGGCGGGTTCAGCACGGACTTCATCGGGCGCAACTACGATTACCCGAACGGCGACTACGCCACGCGCGAGCGCATCGCGAAGGAGCACGAGAATTATATCCGCGGCTTCTGCACCTTCATGGCCACGGACCCGCGCGTGCCGGAAGAGATGCGCCGCGAGATGCAAAGCTGGGGCCCGGCCAAGGACGAGTTCCTCGACACCGACGGCTGGCCCCGCGAGATGTATGTGCGCGAGGCGCGGCGGCTCGTGGGCGAATACGTGATGAGCGAGAAGAACTGCCGCGCCGTGGAAACCATCACCGACTCCATAGGCCTCGGCGCTTACAACATGGACTCGCACAACTGCCAGCGCATCGTGAAGAACGGGCGCGTCGAGAACGAGGGCGACGTGCAGGTGCCCCCAATGAAGCCGTATCCCGTCTCCTACCGCGCCATCATCCCGAAGGCCGCCGAGTGCGACAACCTCTTCGCGCCCGTCGCCCTCAGCGCGACGCACATCGCCTACGGCAGCATCCGCATGGAGCCGGTCTTCATGGTGCTGGGCCAGAGCGCGGCCACGGCGGCAGCCATCGCGATTGATGACAAGGTGCCGGTGCAGAAAGTGAACTACGAGAAGCTCCGCGCCCGCCTGCTCGCGGACAAGCAGGTGCTCGATTGGACCGGCCCCGAGCGCTCCGCCGGCCCGGTGGGCAAGTTCGTTGATCCGAAGTCACTGCCCGGAATCGTCCTCGACGACAAGGACGCGAAGCAAACGGGGCATTGGTCCGAATCCATCTCCAGCGTCTGGCGCATCGGCCACGGTTACGCGCATGACAGCAACGCGGGCAAGGGCGAGTCCACCGCTGTCTTTACGCCGGACATCCCGAGCGCGGGCGATTACGAAATCATCCTCTTCAACGCGCCCAACCCGAACCGCGCGAGCAACGTCCCCGTGACCGTGAGCATCGCTGGCCAGCCCGGGAAGACGCTGAAGGTGGACCAGAAGTCGAAGGGGGAAATCTCGCTGGGTAAGTTCAAGCTGCCTGCTGGCAAGACGACGACCGTAACCGTCTCGAACAAGGACACCGACGGCCATGTGATCCTCGATGGTGTGCAGTTCAAGCTGGTGAAGTAACTGCGGCTGCGCGGGCTGGACTTTCCGCCGCGTTCTCCGTCTGCTCTGCGCACTCGCTCATGCAACCTTGGCCGCAAAATTACGACCCGCTCGGCAACGTATTCCTCTCCACGCTCGTCGCCGCCCTGCCGATTGTGGTGATGCTCGGAGCCATCGCGTGGCTGGAAATCAAAATCCATCTCGCCGCGCTGCTCGGTCTCGGCGTCGCGCTGGCCGTGGCGCTATTCGCCTTTCATATACCGGTGGACGCCGCGCTCGCCACGGCGGGCTACGGCGCGGCATACGGGCTGTTCCCCATCGGCTGGATTATTCTCAACCTGATTTTCCTCTACCAGCTCACGGTGGACAAAGGCCTCTTCGCCGTGCTGCGCGGCAGTCTCGCGCACCTCGCGCCGGACCCGCGTGTGCAGCTCGTGCTCATCGCGTTCAGCTTCGGCGCGTTCTTCGAGGGCGCGGCAGGCTTTGGCACGCCCGTCGCGGTGACAGCGGCCATCTTGATGCAACTGGGTTTCAAGCCTCTGCAAGCCGCCGGCCTCTCGCTCATCGCGAACACCGCCCCCGTGGCCTACGGCGCGCTGGGCACGCCCATCATCGCCCTCGCGGGCGTGACGGGCCTCGATGTGCACACGCTCTCGGCGATGGTGGGGCGGCAGCTGCCGTTCTTCTCTCTCCTCGTGCCCTTCTGGGTCGTGTGGGCGTTCGCGGGCTGGCGCGGGATGATGGGCGTTTGGCCCGCGTGCCTGACGGCGGGCGTCAGCTTCGCCGTGCCTCAATTCCTCGTGTCGAACTTCCACGGCCCATGGCTGGTGGACATCATCGCGGCGATTGTTTCGATGTTGGCCGTGGTAGTCTTGCTCAAATTCTGGAAACCCAGTGATGGCTGGAAGCCGGAGTCGGTTCCGGGTTTGGAGTTTGGGCTTCCGAGTCCAGCCGCAAGCGCGCCGGAAGAAACAACTTCTCCAACTCAAAACACCGCGCTCGTCCGCCGTGCGTGGGTGCCGTGGATTCTGCTCTCCGTGCTCGTGTTCATCTGGGGTGTGCCGCAGGTGAAGAAGCAGCTCGACGCCCTCTCCGCGCCGAAGTTTGAAATGCCCCGCCTGCACAACACCACCGTGCGCACTTTCCCTGTCGTAGCCAAACCCACGTCGGAGAAACCCACCAAGCCGGAGGAGGCCGTGTTCAAGCTCAACTGGCTCTCCGCCACCGGCACCGGCATCCTCGCGGCGGCCATCCTCGCCGGGCTTTACATGGGCTTCTCCTGCTCGGAACTCCTGAGCGTTTATCGCCGCACGCTGTGGACCGTGCGCTTCTCCCTCATCACCATCGCCGGGATGCTCGCGGTCGGCTACGTCACCAAATACTCCGGCACCGACGCCACACTCGGGCTCGCCCTAGCGCAGACGGGCTCGTTGTATCCCTTCTTCGGCACACTGCTGGGCTGGCTCGGCGTGGCCCTCACCGGCAGCGACACCGCGAGCAACGTCCTCTTCGGCAGCCTGCAAAAAATCACCGCCGAACAAACCGGCATCAGCCCCGTGCTGATGTGCGCGGCCAACAGCTCCGGCGGTGTGATGGGCAAGATGGTGGACGCGCAGAGCATCGTCGTGGCGAGCACGGCGACAAACTGGTATGGCCACGAAGGCAGAATACTGCGCTACGTCTTCTTCCACTCCATCGCCCTCGCGGCGCTCGTGGGCATCCTCGTCTATCTCCAAGCCTACGTCCCGCCGTTCACGGGGATGGTGGTGAAGTGAGCCGCTGAAGCACCACTAACCAGCACTGACCTGCACTCATCAGAAATGCACGCGCCGAACGAAACTCTTCTCCCCCCTCGGATTAATCCCAGTCAGTGCAGGTTAGTGGCCTGATGGCTTGGACGGTTGCGGGCCGGACGAAATATTCCTACACTTAGTCGCATCAACCCATGAAACAAAAACTCCTGTCACTCCTCGCCCTGCTCGTTGCCACCTCTGCGCTCGCCCAAGACGCAAAGACTGGTTTGCTCGGCCAGTATTTCAAAGGCGTGCAACTCGCCGGCCCGCCCGCACTCAAACGCGTGGATGCGCAGGTCAACTTCGACTGGCCCGAAGCGCCCGCCGACGGCCTGCCCGCCGACCAGTTCAGCGTGCGCTGGAGCGGCACCGTGCAGTCCCCGGCCACGGGCAAGTTCACCTTCATCACCGAGTCCGACGATGGCGTGCGGCTTTGGGTGGACGGCAAGCTGCTGATCGACAACTGGACCGAGCACGCGCCTGCGGAGGACAAAAGCGCTGAGTTCCCGATGGAGGACGGCAAGCGCTACGAGGTCATCATGGAGTTCTTCGAGAGCGGCGGCGGCGCGGCGGCGAAGCTGATGTGGAGTGGCCCCTCGACGCTCAAGCAGCCCATCCCGAGCTTTCGACTCACGCCCAAGGAACTCGCGCCGCCCGGCGAGTTGGATGTGGCGAAGCTGCCGCCGGACACACGCGGATTGGTCGGCCACTACTTCAAGGGCCGCGAGTTCGCCGGCAAACCCGCGCTGCGGCTCGACAAGGAAATCGGCTTCGACTGGGGCGAGGGTGGCCCCGGCGTGCGCGGCACGGGCATCGAGGATTTCTGCGTGCGTTGGACCGGGCTGGTGAAGGCGGAGAAGTCCGGCACCTACACGTTCATCACCGAGTCGGACGATGGCGCGCGGCTGTGGGTGAATGGCCAGAAGCTCGTGGACCAGTGGGTGGATCAGGGCGCAACCGAGCACAAGGGCGAACTCAAACTCGAAGCGGGAAAGAGCTACGACCTCGTGATAGAGTATTATGAGAACACCGGCTTTGCCTCGGCGAAGCTCTCGTGGACCGTGGACGGTGCGGAGAAGAAAATCATCCCATCTTCAGCGCTCACGCCAAAGGTCCTCACCGACAAGGGGCAGAAGCGGTAGCGCTTTGGAGTGCGGGGGCAGAACGCACCGCAAATCAACGCCGTTGCCAGCGGGCCAGCTCGTGCTTCACGCGTTCCACCGGCAGGCCGACCACGTTGCTGAACGAGCCGGAGATGCGCGCCACGATTTCGTCGCCCCGATCTTGAATCGCATAAGCCCCGGCCTTGTCGAGCGGCTGAATGGCGGCGAGGTAGGCTGAGATTCGCGAATCCGAGAGCGGCTTAAAGGTCACGTTCGTCGGCTCGGCGAAGAGCCGGCAGCGGTGATCTCCGACCTGCAGCAGGCAGACGCCAGTGACGACTTGGTGCGTATGACCGGCTAGTTCGCGCAGCATCCGGTGCGCATCGGCGAGATCGACAGGCTTCCCGTAAAGCGTCGTGCCGAGATAGACGAGCGTGTCCGCGCCGAGCACGAGCGCCTGCGGGTGGAGCTTCGCGACGGCGCGGGCCTTGCGATAAGCGTTGAGCAGACACAGTTCGCGCGCGGTGAAACCCTCGTGGTGAGCCTCCTCCGTGGGGCGAGTGACGATGGTGAAATCTGCGCCCATCTCCCGTAGCAGCTCCGCACGGCGGGGCGATGCGGAGGCGAGGATGAGCGGGGGCATGGAGAAGTAAGTGCCTAGTTTTTGGCGATGAGTTGAGTGCGCCAGGACTAATTACTTCCCTCGCCGCCTCCGCTTCACGCGTGTGTCGAAAAACTTCCCGAGCAACGCCGCGTAAGGCTGGTCTGTGCGGAGTTGGATGGAGTCCACGCCCATCGTGCGGAAGGTGCGGCGCAGGGCGGTTTGGAACAACGCCTGGTGCTCGGCGAAAGCGGCGCGCTGGCGGGCGTTGCCGGTCTGAATTTCCACGACCTCGCCGGTTTCGGCGTCCTTCAACACGAGGCGGCCCAATGCGGGAAGTTCGAGTTCATAGCGGTCGGTGATTTGCACGGCGACGAGATCATGGCGGCGGTGGGCTTGGCGGAGGGCGACTTGTGTCGCGGGCGCGAGGGGTTCGCCGTAAGCCATCGGCTGCGTGGGCACACGCGATCCGAAGCGCGTCGGCGCGCGGGCTTCGAGGAAGTCGGAGAGCACCACGACCACGGACTTGTGTGGCAGCATCCGGCTGACGAAGTGCAGCGCGCCGGGCAAATCAGTGCCGTGGCGCTTCGGCTCGAAGAAGAGGATTTCGCGGATGACGCGCAGCACATGACGGCGGCCCTTGCGCGGCGGGATGAACTTCTCCACTTCGTCGCTGAAGAGCACGAGGCCGACCTTGTCGCTGTTGCGGATGGCCGAGAACGCCAGCACGGAGGCGATCTCGGCGGCCAGCTCGCGCTTCGATTGTTCGCCCGATCCGAAGAGGCCGGAGCCGCTGAGGTCCACGACCAGCATCACCGTCATCTCTCGCTCCTCGACGAACTTCTTGATGAACGGGTGGTTCATCCGCGCCGTGACGTTCCAGTCAATCGCACGCACGTCGTCGCCCGGCTGATACTCGCGCACCTCGTCGAAGTTCATGCCTTGCCCCTTGAACACGCTGTGATACGCGCCCGACACGGACTCGGACACGAGCCGGTTCGTGCGAATCTCAATCTGGCGGATCTTCTTGAGCAGCTCGCGAGGGATCATGGCACCGGCAATTCGTCAAAAATCTTCTGGATCACCGACTCGCTGGTCTTGTCCTCGGCCTCGGCTTCGTAGGTGATGGCGACGCGGTGGCGCAGCACGTCCATGCCGATGCTCTTCACGTCCTGGGGGGTCACATAGCCACGACCTCTGAGGAAGGCGTAGGCCTTCGCGGCGAGGGCGAGCGAGATGGTCGCACGGGGCGAGGCGCCGAGCTGGATGAAGTCCTTGACGTTGATTTTGTATTTGGCCGGGTCGCGCGTGGCGCACACGAGATCCACGATGTAGTCCTTCACCTTGTCGTCCACGTAGATGTCGTTGATGACCTGGCGGGCGGCGAGGATGGTCTTGGCCTCGACGACTGGCTGCACGGACGGCAAGCCGGTGGTGCGGGCCATGAGGTCGAGGATTTGCCGTTCCTCTTCGCGCGTCGGGTAGCCGATTTTGAGCTTCAACATGAAGCGGTCCACCTGCGCCTCGGGCAGCGGATACGTGCCTTCCTGCTCAATGGGATTCTGCGTGGCGAGCACGAGGAATGGCTCCTCCAGCTTGTAGCTGGTGTCGCCGATGGTGACTTGCTTCTCCTGCATCGCTTCGAGCAACGCGCTCTGGACCTTGGCGGGCGCACGGTTGATTTCGTCGGCGAGGACGAGGTTGGCGAAGATGGGGCCTTTGCGCGTGGTGAAGCCGCCGGACTGCGGGTTGTAAATCTGCGTGCCGATGACATCGGCGGGCAGCATGTCCGGCGTGAACTGGAGCCGGGAAAACTTCACGGCGAGGCAGGACGCGAGGGATTTCACCGAGAGCGTCTTGGCGAGGCCGGGCACGCCTTCGAGCAGGACGTGGCCGTTGGCGAGCAGTCCGATGGTGAGGCGCTCGACGAGGTATTTCTGACCGACGACGACCTTGTTCAGCTCGGCGAAGAGCGTGGGGACGAAGGCGGCGGCTTTCTGGACTTCTTCGTTGATGGCGGCGATGCCGGTGTTCATGTCGGACAAATGCTACCCGGCAAATGCCAGCGGCGGAAGCCTGCGCGTTGGGAAAAAATCCGGCGGCCCGGGCGCGTGCAGGAGTCGGCACCGGACGCGCAGCTTGAGCCTGAACGATTCCTTTGTGGTTCAAGCCACCCGCATCCCTCCGGCTCAGGGTTGCGACTACGTGCGCGATATCGAGACCTGAACCGGCGGGCAACGGCGGCATGAGTATTTCAAAGGATTTACACACGTCCGGTTTACGCTTTACGTTGGCATCACTCGACATGAGCGAAATCGGCACACGCATTGAAACCGCGCACGGCGCATCCGCGCTGCACCGGTCATTGGCGGAACTGGAGGCTGGCCTGATCACGCTGCCACTGGCTTCGAGGGACTCCGGTAGGCTGGCGTATATCGTTCGTCGGCCATCCAAGGAAGCGCGGGAAGTTTTGCGTGTGGCGCGGCTCTCCCCAGAGGAAGGGCTGCCCGGCGATAATTGGAGCCGCAAGCCTTCGCCCGACCCCACAGCGCAACTCACGGTGATGAGCCTCGACTTGGCCCGGCTGATCGCCAATGGCCAGTCGCTCGCGCTGTTTGGTGACAATCTCTTCGTGGACCTGGACCTCTCGGCGGAGAATCTCCCCATCGGCTCGCGGCTGCGCGTGGGCGGAGCCGTGGTGGAAGTCACGCCAATGCCGCACGATGGCTGCAGCAAATTCAAAGCCCGGTTTGGCAATGCCGCGCTGAGGTTCGTAAACGCCAAGCCCACCCGTCACCTCAACCTGCGCGGCATCTACTGGCGCGTCATCGAGGCGGGCGAAATCGAAGTCGGCTCGCCCATCCAGGTGCTTTCGCGGCCCGGCCTCCCCGCGTGATTTCAATTCGCTGAGGTGGCTTCCGAGGCCCAACCGCGACCGTCTGCTTCGTTGTCGCGCTGGCTTGCGAAGCGGGGCTTTGGCCAGCAGAGTCGCGCATCGTGAGTTGCGCCAACTAAATCTCCTGCCATGAAATTATCCCTCGCCCTCGTCCTCGTCTCTCTCACCACCGCCGTCGCGTCTGCCGGCGAACCGGCGGGCTATTACAGCCGCACGATCTTCGCGGACGACTTTTCCGGCAGCGGCTTCGGGCCGCGCTGGGGGCATTACAAGAGCGGCAGCGTGGTGAAGGACGGCGTCCTCGTCGGCATCACGCCGGAGAGCTCCGACCACTCCGCGGTGGACAACATCCGCTTCCCCGCCGAGCGCGACCTCGAGGTGTCGGTGAAGTTCCGGTTCGTCAGCGAGAAGGCGAAGAGTTTCAACGTGTGGCTGGATGACAAGGATTTCAAAGGCTCGCACGCGGGTCACATTTGCAGCGTGTCCGTGAGCACGACGGCCCTGACCATCGCCGACGCCAAGACCGGCAACTTCCGCAACGACATCTACGCGAAGAAGAAGGCGACGCCCAGCACGCTCACCGCCGAGGACAAGGCGATGCTCGCCACCAAGAACACCAAGCTCCCCGTGAAGCTCGCGCTTCAGGAATGGCACACGCTGGTGATCCGCACCAAGGGCGACGGTGTCGAAGTGAGCCTCGACGGCAAAGTAGCCGGCACGTTCAAGTCCGAGGGCATCGGGCACGATCACAAGACGCTCGTCAGCTTGACGACCAACCCGGTGGATGTGCATTACGACGACTTCAGCCTGAAGGCCACCGGCCCAGCTGCAGCAAAACCTTGAGGAGTGTTTCCTCCGTGCTCCATGCGTGGTTGAACATTGCCCATGAACCTGGTCCAAATCACCCCCGGCGCTGGCGGGATGTATTGTGGGAATTGTTTCCGCGACAACGCGCTCGTCGCCGCGCTGCGGCGGGGCGGGCACGAGGTGCTCATGGTGCCGCTCTACTTGCCGATGACGCTGGACGAGGAGAACCAGAGCGCCGGGACGCCGACCTTCTTCGGCGGCATCAACGTCTATCTCCAGCAGCAGTCCGCGTGCTTCCGCCGAGCGCCGCAGTGGCTGCACAGCCTGCTGGACTCGCCCATCCTGCTGAAACTTGCCGCCGGTCGCGCCGCCAAGACCCGCGCGGCTGACGTGGGGGAACTCACGCTCTCGATGCTGCGCGGCGAGGAGGGCAACCAGGCGCGCGAACTCGACGAGTTGCTCGCGTGGTTGAAAACCCAGCCGCGCCCCGACGTGGTCCTGCTCTCGAACGCGCTGCTCGTCGGCTTCACGCGCAGGCTCAAGGCCGAGCTGGGCTGCAAGGTCATCTGCAATCTTCAGGGCGAGGACGCTTACCTCGACTCCATGCCCAGCCCGTTGCGCGAGCGGGTCTGGGCACTGCTGGCCGAGCGTTGCCGCGACTGCGACCTGTTCCTCGCCCCGAGCCGCTACTTCGCCGACACGATGGCGAGGCGATTGAACCTGCCGGCGGAGAAGGTGAAGGTCGTCTTCAATGGCATCAGCCTCGAAGGCTACGCCGAAACTCCGAGTTCCGAGTTCCGAGTTCCGAGTTCTCCCACCCTCGGCTACTTCGCCCGCATGTGCCGTGAGAAGGGTCTGGATTTACTCGTCGAAACCTTCATCGAACTCAAGCAGCGCGGGACGGTGCCAAACCTCAAGCTCAAGATCGGCGGCGGGTGCGGGCCGGGCGATGAGGCATTCGTCGCGCAGCTCAAGGGACATCTGCGTCGCGCAGGCTGTCTGGGCGAGGTTGAGTTTCACCCGAACCTCACGCGCGCGCAGAAGGTGAGTTTCCTGCGATCGCTCACGGTGTTTTCCGTGCCCGCGCTCTACGGCGAAGGCTTCGGGCTGTATCTCATCGAGGCGATGGCGGCGGGCGTGCCCGTGGTGCAGCCACGTCACGCGGCATTCCCTGAACTGGTCGCGGCCACCGGCGGCGGGCTCATCGCCGAGGCGAACGCGGCGGCGCTGGCGTCAGCCATCGAGGGGCTGCTGCTGGCCCCGGCGCAACTCCGGTCGTTGGGCGAGGCTGGGCGATGCGCGGTGTCGGAACTGTTCACAGTGGACCGCATGGCCGGCGAGGTCGCGAGCCAGTGTGAAGCCCTCCTCCGAACCCGCGATTGAGGCTAGTTGAACCTTGCGCTCGATCCCCGGTGAGCGCCCTTTTCAGCGTTCAGAGTGATCTCACTCATCCCGTGTAATCGCCCTCATCCGCGCCTCCAGCTCCGCGCGCAGCCGCTCCCGTTCCTCATCACTCGCCTCGCGCGGGATCCGCACCGGCGGACCGAGCTGGACCTCGCAGCGCGCGAAGGGCAGCGGCACTTGGAAGCGGTCCCACGTCTTGAGCCGCCACTTGCAGCTCAGGTGAAAGGACGCCGGGACAATGGCCATGCCCGTGAGCTGCGCGAGCGAGATGATCCCTTCCTGCACCACGTAGCACGGCCCGCGTGGCCCGTCGGGCGTGATCGCAAGGTCGCGGCCCCGCTCGCCCGCCGAGACGAGTTCGCGCAATGCCTGCGGCCCGCGTCGGCTGGATGATCCGCGCACCGGCTCGACGTCGAACAACTCCAGCACCCGCGCCAGCATCCCGCCATCGCGGCTCGCGCTCACGAGCGCGGCCATTTTGCGCTGCGGCTGCCGTGCCTGCACGTAGCGCCGGAAGAGAATGAGCGAGAGCGCCAGCCGGTTGTGCCACAGGCAGAAGATGACCGGCTCCTTGCCACCGTTCTCGAAGAGGTTGGTTCCGTCATGCCATCGCCAGCGGAGCGTGGCCGCGACGGAACTCGACACCAGCCAGATCAGTCGTGCCGCCAGCAGTCCGTGCCACTTCGCCCGCTGGGGAACGACGGGGCCGGAGGCAGAAGGTTTGGCAGGCGGGTTCAAGGCAGGTTTTGGCGGCGTCTTCCGTCTTTCGTGTTCCGTGACTCAGGCCGAATGCGTGCAGAGACCAGCACGCAACACGGAACGCGGAACACGACAGTTGCTTCCATTAGAGTTTCAACCTTTCTTCAACCCCGCCCGCACCAGTTCCTCCACCGTGGCCTGCTCGCCCAGCATCGTCTGCGCTGCGCGGACGGTCTCGTGCGCCTCGGGCTGCTTGAAGCCCAACGCCATGAGCGCGAGGACGGCGTCGTTGAGTCGCTGGCCGTCAGGAGACAGCGCGCGTTCGGCGCTGCTCGCCTCCCACGCGCCCGCCGCGCCGATCTTGTCCTTCAGCTCGACCACGATGCGCTCGGCGGTCTTGCGACCCACGCCGGAGATGGAGGAAAGCGCTTTCACATCGCCGCTGGCCACCGCGCCCCGGAAGGCGATCGGGTTCATGCCGCTGAGAACATTGAGCGCGATCTTCGGGCCGATCCCGCTGACGGTGTTGATAAGCATGCGGAAGAGATCGCGCTCCGCCGCCGTCGCGAAGCCATAGAGCACATGGGCGTCCTCGCGAATGGCGAGATGTGTGAGCAGTCGCACGTCGCCGCCGGGCGCGGGAAGTTTGTCGAACGATGACAGCGGGATGAGCACATCGTAGCCGATGCCGTGGACATCCACCGTGACTTGCGTGGGCAACGCCGCAACCAGCTTGCCGTGCAGAAAGGAAATCATGCCGCGCCGTTGTAGCGGAGGAACGCACGGACACGCAATGCGGAAGGCCGGGGCAAGTGCGGAATGGGGAATGCGGAGTGCGGAATGCAGCGGTCAGCCGCATCCGGAGCCGCCGGTTTCGGAACTCGCCGAGGAACCCGAACTGCCCCCGCTGTCAAACGACGGGCTGCTGCTCGGAGTTGAGTCGAACGCCGACGGGCTTGGGCCGGGGTCGGCGGCGGGACGGCGGCTCGGGTCGTCCGGCATCGCGGTCGGATGGTAGAGCTGATACAGCGGATTGGCCGGGTTCGTCAGGCTGTCGTCGGTGAGAATGGGAGGACCGGGGCTGGCACCACCGGGCGGGCGAGGCGCGGACTTGGAGGCCGCGCGGAACAGCATGACCATCACGCCGATTGCCACGGCAAACGCGCCCAGCGCAGCGACGACGACCAGCAGGAACATCAGGCTCATGTTCATGGTTGCACCGTGTCAGACGCGTTTAGGTGCGGCCAGTGAAAACCGGCTCGCGCTCTGCACATGGGTGAGCGCCAGTGCCAGCGCGTCGGCGGCGTCTGGCTCAGGCAAGTCCGCGAGCTGCAACATGCGCTGCACCATCTTCGCCACCGCAATTTTTTGCGCCGCGCCGTAGCCGACAATGGCCTGCTTCACCTTGCGCGGTGCGACTTCGTAAATCTCCAGCCCCGCCTCCGCCATTGCGACCAGCGCTGCCCCACGCGCTTCGCCCATGATGAGCGCGGTCTGCAAATTCTGCGCGAAGAACAGCCCTTCCACGATGCACACCGTCGGCTGGTGCTGGCGAATCACGTCGCGCAAGGACTCGTAAATCTTCGCGAGGCAGCGAGAGCGTTCCCAACCCGCCGGACAGAGGATTGTCCCGTGCGCCAGCGTGGTCGGCTGAGGCTTCGCGATGCGTATCACGCCAAAGCCCGTGCCGCGCAGCGAAGGGTCCACGCCCAGGATGACTTCGTGCACACGGGCGGAGGCCGGGGCCGCCAGCGGGGGAGCCGCGCCTCGTTTGGCCTTGCTCACGCGGCTCTGCAACTGCTCGAATTCTTTCGGCGAAATACCCACGCGCGCACCGTGGCAGACGCCGAGACGGGAGCGAAGCGCGAAGTGGCGCAGGCGCAGTTTTAAATGCCTGCTGACTCTCTGCGAATCAGGTGCATAGTCGCCCCCGTCAATTAAACGCGATGAACTTGTTCCGACTCTCCGCCGCCGCGCTGCTGGCCGCCGCGATTTTTTCCACCATCGCCAGCCACGCCGCCGCGCCCCAACACTCCTCCGCCGACCTCGCGTTCTACGAGCAGACGGTGAAGCCCATCCTCGCGGGCGCGTGCTTCGAGTGCCACAGCCATGAGGCGAAAAAGTTCAAGGGTGGCCTCGCGCTGGATTCCGCCACCGCCATTCTCAAGGGCGGCGACACCGGCCCCGCCGTCCTGCCGGGCGACGTGGAGAAAAGCCTTCTCATCAAAGCCATCCGCTACACCGACGCGGACCTCCAGATGCCGCCGAAGAACAAGAAGCTCGGCTCCGACCAAATCGCCGCGCTGGAGAAGTGGGTGAAGCTCGGCGCGCCGATGCCGGACAGCGGGGCGAAGGTCGCCGTGCGCGGAAAAATCACGGACGAAGATCGGCAGTGGTGGGCGTTCGTCCCCGTCCGGAAGCCGCTGGTTCCAGCGGTCAGCGGTCAGCGGTCAGCAGTCAGCAACCCCATCGACGCGTTCATCCTCCAGAAGCTCGCCGCCGCCCAACTCAAGCCTTCCCCCGCCGCCGACCGCGCCACGCTCGCGCGGCGCGTTCACTTCGACCTCACCGGCCTGCCGCCGACGCCCTTCGATCTGGACCAGTTTCTCAACGACAAGTCCGCCGACGCCTACGAAAAGCTCGTGGACCGACTGCTCGCCAGCCCTCGCTACGGTGAGAAGTGGGCGCGCCACTGGCTCGATCTCGTCCGCTACGCGGAGTCCGACGGCTACAAGGCCGACGATTACCGCCAGCACGCGTGGCGCTACCGCGATTACGTGGTGAAGTCGCTCAACTCCGACAAGCCCTACACGCAGTTCATCACGGAACAGCTTGCTGGCGACGAACTCTATCTCAACGCCAAACCCGAAGCCCGCAACCCGGAACACTTGGTGGCCACCGGCTACTTCCGCGCCGGCATTTACGAATACAACAATCGCGACGTGCGCGGGCAGTGGCAGCGCATCCTCGAAGACATCACGGACACTTCGGCGGACGTGTTCCTCGGCGTCGGCCTCCAGTGCGCGCGCTGCCACGACCACAAGTTCGATCCGCTGCTCCAGAAGGATTACTACCGCTTCCAATCCTTCTTTGCTCCGCTGCTCCCGCGCGAAGACCTCGTCGTTGCCACCCCCACGGAGCGCGCTGCGCACGACGAGAAGCTCGCCAAGTGGGAAGCCGCCACCGCCGACATCCGCGCCGAGATTGAGAAGCTCTTGGCGCAGACGAAGAAGAACGCCGTGGCCGGGGCGATTGAGAAGTTCATCGAGGACATCCGCGCGGACATGAACAAGCCCGTGGCCGAGCGCACGCCTTACGAGCACCAGATTGCCGAGCTGGCATATCGGCAGGTGACTTACGAGTTCGATAAGCTCGACGCAAAGCTCAAAGGCGAGCCCAAGGAGCGCGTCATCGCGCTGCGCAAGAAGCTCACGGAGTTCGACTCGCTCAAGCCCGCGCCGCTCCCGCCGTTCTTCGGTGCCACGGATGTCGGCCCCGTTGCCCCGCCCACGATTCTAGCCAAGGGCAAGAACAAGGAAGTCATTGGCCCCGGCTACCTCAGCGTGCTCGATGCGAAGGACGTGCAAGTCACCGCGCTGCCGAACTCCACCGGGCGCCGCAGCGAGCTCGCGCGCTGGTTGACCGCACCAGAAAACCCGCTCACCGCGCGCGTGATGGTGAACCGGCTTTGGCAGGGCCACTTCGGTCGCGGTCTCGCCGCGAACGCGAGCGACTTCGGCAAGCTCGGCGAAAAGCCCTCGCACCCCGAGCTGCTGGACTGGCTCGCGGCGACGTTCGTGGAGAGCGGCTGGAGCTTGAAGGCGATGCACCGGCTGATGGTGACGAGCGCGACGTATCGGCAAACCTCTGCGAATTCGGAATTCGCCAGCGCCCAGCGCTTCGACCCCGACAACCGCCTCCTCTCCCACTTCCCCATCCGCCGCCTCGAGGCCGAGCAAATCCGCGATGCCGTCCTCGCCGCCACGGGCGAGTTGAAGCTCGAACCCGCCGGCGGCCCCGGCACCGACCAACTCACGCCGCGTCGCTCGATTTACAGCAAGTGGCTCCGCAACGCGCCCAATCCGCTCCTCAACGTCTTCGACCTCGCCGAGCCGTTCCAGAGCGTCGCCCAGCGCAACGTCACCACCACGCCGCCGCAGGCGCT
>SIBB01000010.1 GCA_009695395.1 Pedosphaera sp.
ACCGCCAAGACCGGCGAGGCGCGGCTCGTGCGCGAGGCCGGGTCCGCCCGCGTGTGGTTGCCCAAGTCCGGCGCGGTCACGGTGGAGTTGAAGCTCTTCGTCCGCCTCGATGGAGATGTCACCAAGCGCCGGCTCGGCTTCGGCCTGCCGCCTGCGCTGGCCAGCCAGTTCACCGCGCTCATTGACGAGCAGGACGCGGATGTCGAGTTCCCCAGCGCCGTCGCCTTCAAGCGCACGCCCGCCGGCAAGCAGACGCGCGTCGAGGCCATCATCGGCAGCACCGACCGCGTGGACCTCGCGTGGACGCCGCGCATGAAACGCCTGGCCGAGATGGACGCCACCGTGTTCGCGCAGACCGCCACGCTCGTGACCGTCGGCGGCGGCGTGGTGAACTCGCGCGCCGTGGTGGATTACCAGATCGCCCAGGGCGAGCTGCGCCAGGCCAAGGTCCGCCTGCCTGCCGGGCAACGGCTCTTGCGCGTCGAGGGCGAGGGCATTCGCACGTGGGAACTCATGACCGAGGGCGGCACGGAAGTTCTCTCCGTGGACTTGCTCAAAGGCGCGACCGCGAACTGGCGCCTGACCATCGAGACGGAGAAGTCCCTCGCCGCGTTGCCCGCGACGGTGAAGGTGGAAGTGCCCATCGTGCAGGACGTGCGCCGCGAGGCGGGTCTCGTCGCCGTGCGCGGCGCGGAGGAAACGAGCCTTGTCGTCGAGACGGCGACGGACTTGCAGCGCGTGGACCTCACGGAGTTCAGCCGCGCCAGCAAGCTCAACGCAACCGACCTCGTCAGCGCCTTCCGCTACCTGCGCAGCACCTTCGCACTCACGGTGAAAGCCGAGGCCGTGCAGCCGCAGATTGAGGCCGTGGTGATGCAACGCCTCCGCCTCGGCGCGGAGCAGCTCACGCTCGCGGCGGAGGTCAGCTACATGGTCAAGAAGGCCGGCATCTTCCAGTTGCGTGCGCAGATTCCGGTGGGCTGGCGGATTGAAAGTGTCGCCTACGTGGACGCCGCCTTGCGCGCGAAAGGCAGCGCACTGACGCCCATCAACAACTGGACCGAGAAGACCGACGCCGGCGTGCGCGTGCTCGACGTGCCGCTGCGCGAACGCACGCAGGGTCAGGTCTCGCTGCTGGTCGTGCTCGCGCAGACGGTGAAGGAAGCGCCCAAGACCTTCGCGGTCCCGGCGGTGCACCCGCTGGGCGTCCACAAGCTGAATGGCTTTGTCTCCGTCTCCACCGAGGCGGGCATCTCGGTGAAGACCGAGAGCTTCGACGGCTTGACGGAAGTTCCCGCCGCCGCGACGCCCGTGGGCATTTACAAGGGGCTCAGTGAGCAAGCCACATTGGCCTTCAAGTTCCTTTCCCCCGACCCGACGCCCGCCGCCGCGTGGAAGCTGGCCGTGGCGACGGAGCAGCTTGAGTCGTGGGTGCGCGCCGAGGTGGTGAACCTCATCAGCGTGAGCGAGACGCTCGTGAGCGGACGCGCGCTGGTGCGGTTGGACATCGCCAATGCGCCGGTGAAGGAGTTCCGGCTGAAGATTCCGCTGACGGTCACGAACGTGGACATCACCGGGCCGAACATCCGCCGCCGCGACCAGACCGGCGAGGTGTGGCGCGTGGAGTTGCAGAACAAGCTGCGCGGCCAGCACACGTTCATGGTGACGTGGGAGCAACCGCGCGCCGCGAAGTCCGCCGCGTCCGTGGACGTGCCGGCGGTCGAGGCCGTGGGCGTCGAACGCGAGACCGGCAGCGTGGCGATTCTCGCGAAGCCGCCGCTGCAAGTGTCCGAGAAGTCCGCGAGCATGGAGATGATGCGCATCGACGCGCGTGAGTTGCCCGAATGGGCTTCGGCCTACGCGGCCGGCGCGAAGGGCGAGCAAGTTGTGCTGGCATGGCGTTACCTGCGGCCCGGCTGGAAGCTGGCGGTGACCCCGCAGCGCTTCGCCGAGGCGGCGGTGTTGCAGGCGCTCGTGGACAGCGCGCGGCTCACGACGGTCGTGGCCGACGACGGGCAGATGATGACGGAGGTGTCGCTGTCGGTGCGCAACAACGGGCGGCAGTTCCTCGAAGTGGAGCTGCCGACGGGGGCGATTGTGTGGAGTGCGTTCGTGAACGGCCAGCCCGTGCGCCCGACCAAGCAGGGCGGCAAGCTGCTGCTGCCAATGGAGCAGGCTAGCGGCGACGCGCCGCTGCCGATTGAGTTCACCTACGTGGCGGCGGACAAGTTCCCGAAGCGGCAGGGCGGCGTGGCCTTCGCCTCGCCGAAGTTCGACGTGCCGCTGAAGAACGCGCGCTGGGAGCTGCTCCTGCCGCCGGACTACGAATACACGGACTTCGCCGGCACGATGGGCCGCGACGTCAGCGGAGCGCCGGTGGTGACGGTCAACTACTCTGCGGCCGAGTATTCTAAACAAGAGGCGAAGAACCGCGACACCTCCGAGTCGGGCCGCGCCAATTCACTGAGCAACCTGCGCAGCCTGCTCTCGTTAGGCAAACTGAACGATGCGAACAACGGATGGTTCAACTACAAGCGCAACCCCGGCCAGGGCGGCGGTGGGAACAAAGGCGCGGAGTTGGATGAGATGAGGCAATTGAAGGAAGTCGAAGTGCAGCTCCGCCGCTCGCAGGCGAGCAACCTTGTGCAGGCGCAGCAGGCTTACTCGTTGGACAACGCGACGAAGTTTGGGCAGCAGGCGGATTTCATCCAGTCGCCTGGCCAGGGCAAGAATGTCGCGCTCCTCTACGACGAACAGGCCGCCGAGCAGCAATTGGAGAAACTCCAGAAAGCGCAGGAAGTGACCGTCGCGACCGTGCAACCGCTGCGCGTGAACCTGCCCTTGCGCGGCCAGCGCCACGCCTTCACCCAAGTCCTCCAGACCGAGGTCAACAAGCCGATGACCGTCGAGTTCACCGCGCGCAACCAAAAGGCCGGCGGCTGGCTCAAGCCTATCGCACTAACTCTCGGCGCGTTCCTCGTGCTGTGGATCGCCGTCGCCGTTTTCGCCCAACGCCGCGAGCGAGTCCGCTGATGGTCGGCGGTGCACGGCGAAGCGCCTGTGCCTTCGGGTAGCACCCGCCTCCGGCGGGTCGTGCTGGGCGTCCCGCCCGATGCGCGGCGTGGAAGTTTCGCCGTGTTCGCTTGCTCAAGCGCAACCATTGGCGCGCAGCGGGAAGCGCTGCTTGCAGTCCTCCTCCACCTACTTCGCCTGCCGCGTGCCGGGCGGGACGCCCAGCACGACCCGCGAGACGCGGGTGCCACCCGAAAACCACCGCTGCCCGGCCCTGAGTTTCTGGGGGAGTCATTCCGTCGAAGTGCAGTTCCGCCACGGCTGGCTTGCGCTGCGGGGGAAACGATTATTACTCTGTTGCCAATGAAACTTGCCTCGCTGCTCACCGCCTTCATCTGCACCGCCACGTTCGCTGCTGCCGATGACAACTGGCCGCAGTTCCGCGGCCCGACTGGCGACGGCCAGTCCACCGCCAAGGGTCTGCCCGTGACGTGGAGCGAGACCGAGAACGTGAAGTGGAAGACGCCCATCCACGACAAGGGCTGGTCCTCACCCGTCATTTGGGGCGACCAGATTTGGCTCACCACCGCCACGACGAATGGCTCTGAGCTGTTCGTGCTCACGCTCGACAAGAACACGGGCAAGGTGATCCGCGACGTGAAGCTATTCACGGCAGAGCAGCCGGCGTTGTGGATGAAGTTCAACAGCTACGCCTCGCCCACGCCCGTCATCGAGGAAGGCCGCGTGTATGTGAGCTTCGGCGAGGCGGGCACGGCGTGCCTCGACACGAAGTCGGGCAAGGTGCTGTGGGAGCGGCGGGACTTGCGCTGCAACCACTATCGCGGCGCAGGGTCGTCGCCGATCCTACACAACAATTTGCTCGTCTTGCAATTCGATGGCGCGGACGAGCAGTTCATCGTCGCGCTGGACAAGCAGACAGGCAAAGACGTGTGGAAGGTGAAGCGCTCGACGGATTACCGCGACCTCGATGCCGCCGGGAAGCCCAAGGCCGAAGGCGACATGCGCAAGGGCTACGCCACGCCGCAGATCGCGTTGATCGAGGGCAAGCCCGTCCTCCTGAGCAACGGCGCGAAGGCGCACTACGGCTACGACCCGCTGACGGGCAAGGAGCTGTGGCAGGTGGAGAACCAACCCTTCCATTCCACCGGCGCGCGGCCGATTTACGCGCATGGTTTGATCTACTTCTCGGCAGGATTCTCAAAGGGCCACTTCTACGCGATCAAGCCGCCGCCCGCCTCCGCTTGGAAGGCGGGCAACATCCTGGACGCCTCGAAAGACAGTGAACCCGATCCCGCAAAGCCACAGCTCGTGTGGAAGCTCATCAAGGGCGTCCCGGAGACGCCTTCGCCGATCGTGCACGATGACTTGCTGATGCTGGTGGACAACGGCGGCTTCGCCAGCGCGGTCGAGGCGAAGACCGGCAAAGTGCTGTGGTCCGAGCGCGTGCTGAAGGCAGTGTATGCCTCGCCCATCTGCGCGGAAGGCCGCGTGTTTGCTTTCGACCGCGAGGGCAAGGGCGCGGTGTTCGCGGCGGGTCGGGAATTTAAGCTGTTGGGCGAGAGTAAGCTCGACGGCTCGGTCGAGGCCGCTCCCATCGCCAGCGGCAAAGCGCTCTACGTCCGCACGGCGAAGGCGCTGTATCGGATTGAGAAGTAAGCGGGGTCGCGTCCTTTGCGTGAGGCATTCCTTCAGCCCAGAAAGAGCAGGCTCACCAAGTTGACGTAAAGCGCCGCGAGGAGGTCGTCCACCGTCACGCCCCAGCCGCCGGGGAGCGACTGGCTTTGGCGCACCGGCCACGGCTTCCAGATGTCGAAGAGGCGGAAGGCGGCGAAGATGCCGATGACACCAAGCCAGTTGTTCCCGCTGAAGAAGTAACTGACCCCGGGCATCTGCCCGGTCACGTGAATCTGGCTCACCACCCATGCGCTGAAGCACAACGGGACGGCGATGATTTCATCCAGCACGACGGAGCCGGGGTCTTTCTCGCCGAGGGCCTTTTCCGCTCGGCCGCAAATCCAGACGCAGAGCGGGATGCTAAAAAGAATGCCGCCGAAGAAGACCCAGAGCGAACCGGTCGCAACGAGACCAGCGAACCAGAGCAGGCCGACGACCGAACCCCAAGTGCCCGGACCGGGCTTGAGGCGACCGGAGCCGAAGCCTTGCGCCACCCAGACGACGGGGTCGAAACCGTTCACATGTCCTCCAGATAAATCCGACGGTTCTTCCACAGGTAAATCGCGCCGGAGGTGAACGTGAGCAGCACCGTCACCCACAGCGAGAGGTGGCCGAGCCACGGCAGCAGCAGCCCGAACGCGTCCCGCAGCCACGGCCACCACTCGACGTGGGCGTCCAGCACCAGCAGCGTGATGATGGCGACGATTTGCGAGATGGTCTTGTGCTTGCCGAACCGCTCGGCGGCGAGCGTTACACCCTTGGAGGCCGCGAGCAGGCGCAACCCGGTGATGGCCAGCTCGCGCGCGACGATGATGACGGCCATCCACGCCTCGACGCTCACGGCGGGCAACGCGCCCGTGTCGGGATTGAACTTCGCGCGCTCCACCAGCGCGATGAAGGCGGAACAGGTGAGAATCTTGTCCGCCAGCGGGTCCATCAGGATGCCGAAGTTCGTGATGAGCTTGCGCTCGCGCGCGATTTTCCCGTCCAAGTAATCCGTTATCCCCGCGATGCTGAACAGCACTAGCGCGATGGTGTCGTTCACCGGCGAGCGCGAGAACATCGCCACGAGGAACAAGCCCGTGAGCACGAAGCGCGAGACGGTAAGTTGGTTGGGGAGGTTCACGCAGCGTTTGCAGTCTGCTCAAACTGGCTCCGCGATCAAGTCATAGTCGGTGTGGCCAATGACCTTTACCTGGGCGTAGCCACCGACGGGCAGCTTGCCGCGCACATAGACCCGCCCGTCAATGTCGGGTGCGTCGGCTTCGCCGCGCGCGACGAGGTAGTTGCCCTTGAGCTGGGCCATGTGCTCGTCCGTCTCGCGGATGAGGCCGTGCTCCCACGAGGCGACTTTCGCGGCCTGGAGTTCCTTGGCGGAGGCACCGCCCTCGACGAGCACCTTGAGCGTGCGGCCCACGAAGCTTTCCGAGACGGAGCGGGCTACTTCGTGCTGCGCGGCCATCGAGAGTTCGCGGCGGCGTTGCTTCACCTTGTCGGTGAGTTGGCTGGTCATCTTGCCGGCGATGGTGCCGTCCTCCTGCGAGTAGGCGAAGATGCCGAGTCGCTCGAACTTCGTCTCGCGGATGAAGTCCAGCAGCGTGTCGAAGGCCGCCGCCGTTTCGCCCGGGAAGCCGACGATGAAAGTGGTGCGCAGCGCGATGCCCGGCACGCCGGCGCGGATGCGGGCGATGAGGTCGCGGATGTATTGGCCGCTGGTCTCACGGCGCATGCGGGCGAGCATGTCGTCGTGGATGTGCTGGAGCGGCATGTCCACGTAGCGCGCGACCTTGGGGCACTCGGAGATGGTTTGGATCAGCTCGTCGGTCCAGTGCGCGGGGTGCGTGTAGAGGAGGCGAATCCAGAAGTCGCCCTTGAGCGCGTTCAGTTCGCGCAGAAGCGAGCAAAGGGTCGTGGCATCGGCGGGCAGCGAGCTGGCGGCGGCGCGGAACTTCTCGGGCGAAGAGATGGCGCGGCTGTGGTTGGCGCGGAGGTCGAGGCCGTAGTAGGTCGAGTCTTGGGAGATGAGGTTGAGCTCCTTCACGCCGTCCTTAATCAACGCCTTGGCCTCCGCGACGATGTCGGCCTGCGTGCGGCTGCGGTGGCTGCCGCGCATCCGGGGGATGATGCAGAAGCTGCACGGGTGGTTGCAGCCCTCGGCAATCTTCACGTAAGCGAAATGCTTCGGGGTGAGGCGGAAACGCGGCGTCTCGAAGTCGGGGATGTAAACGGGTCGCGCCGTGACGTTGAAGACGGGTTGAGAGTTGAGAGTTGAGAGTTGAGATCCCGGCGTCAGGACGGTTTTGGTCTTCCCGAAAGCGTCTTTGCCACGGAGGGATTCGTCGGCGTCGTGAGCGGCGGGCTTGGCTTTGTCCAAGTCGGCGAGGGCCTTGGCGACTTTGGACTTTGGACTTTGGACTTTGGACCCGGTTGCACTTTGGACTTTGGACTTCCTCCGCTCGATTGCTTCGCGCACCAGTTCGCCGACTTGCGCGACTTGGTCGATGCCCATGAAGGCGTCCACCTCGGGTAAGAGCTTCGGCAGCTCTTCGCGGAAACGCTGGCTGAGGCAGCCGGAGACGATGATCGCCTGGCCGCGATGGTTCGCCTCGCGGACGGCGACGGACTCGAGGATGGCGTCCACGCTCTCCTCCTGCGCCGCGTCAATGAACGAGCAGGTGTTGACGATGACGGCGTCGGCGGTGGCGTCGTCGTTGGTGATTTCCGCGCCGGACTTGAGGAGCGAGCCGAGCATGATCTCAGCGTCCACGAGGTTCTTGGCGCAGCCGAGGGAGATCATGCCCACGCGCACAGGGCGGGCGGGAACAGGTTTCGATTTATTGGTCACGAAAGTTGGGCTTCGGAATTGCGGAGCACGCTAAATTTACTGCCTAAACTGGGAGGCGGCGCAGGCCGGCGCCGGTCATTTCTGCACCGGTGCGTTGGTCGGCACGGCTCCGGGAGGGAAAGGCAGATACTCGACGCTCTTCTCCGCTGGGGCTTTGTAGTAGCCGGGGCCGAGGTTTGAGAGCGGATCGGCGGACTGGTGACGGCGCCAGACGGTGTAGCTCCAGACGGCGAGTGACACGAGCAGCGCGAGCGCGATCAGCGGCAGGAGGAGGCGGAGGTTGAGCTTGGAAAGCTGGAGCGTGACCCAGTCCAGCACTCCCTTTTCGCGGCGAATCAGGCTGGGCGGCTCGGCAAATTCCTTGGTCAACGCAAGTTCCGCGTCGAGGTCGGCGAGGAGGTTGGACACGTCGAGCTTGTAATGGCGGGCGAGCGACTTCGTGTAGCCGCGGATATAAACCGGCGCGCTGAACGGGCTGAAGTTACTCTCTTCGAGAGAGGTGATGTGGTCGGACTTGATCTTGGTGGCTTCGGCCACTTGGGACACGGTGAAGCAGCGCGTTTCGCGCGCCGTTCGGAGTTGTTCGCCCACGCTGCTGCTGGCCATGTGCGCTTAGGAAAGCAGTTCGCCGCAGGGGAAAGCAATCACGGAAACCTAGCGCGAGTTCAAATCGGCGCGGGCGTGGGCGCGCCGAGGCCGGGTTGAAGCGGGGGAGGCGTGGAACGCGGCGGCTCGGGGATGGGCGTGCCGGCGGGGGCACCGGTCATCGGCGTGGCAGTGAGCGCGGCGGGTGGCGGCGGGTTGGTCATCTTGCCGGTGCGCACGATTTCCTCGACCTGTGCGCCATCCAAGGTTTCAAACTCGAGCAGCGCCTTGGCAATGACTTCGAGCTTGTCGCGGTTCGCCTCGATCACGCGCTGCGCGACGGCGTAGCTCTCGTCAATGATGCGCTTCACCTCGGCATCGATCTCCATCGCCGTGTGCTCGCTGTAGTCGGTGCGTCGGCTGATTTCGCGCCCGCCATAAAACTCACTCTCACCTGCGTAGTTGATCATGCCCAGCTTGTCGCTCATCCCAAGCTGGCAAACCATCGCACGGGCAATCTGGGTGGCCATCTGGATGTCGCCGGAGGCGCCGCTGGAAATGTCATCGGCGACGATTTCCTCGGCGATGCGGCCCGCCATGGCGACGGCGAGGTCGTCCATCAAATGCTTGCGGCGCTGGCTGAAAACATCTTTCTCCGGGAGCATCATGGTGAGGCCGAGAGCGCGGCCGCGGGGGATGATGGTGACCTTGTGGAGCGGGTGCGTGTGCTGGAGCAGGACGTTGACGAGCGCGTGACCGGCCTCGTGCCAAGCGGTGTGCTGCTTCTCCTCGTCGGTCATGGCAAGGCTGCGGCGCTCACGGCCCCAGCGAACCTTGTCGCGAGCCTCGTTGAGCTCCGTCATGCCGACGGCTTTCTTGTTCTGCCGGGCCGCGAGGAGAGCCGCCTCGTTCAACAGGTTCGCGAGTTCCGCGCCGGAGAAGCCGGGCGTGCCGCGCGCGATGACGGAGAGCTCAGCGGCGGGGTCCATCTTAATGTTGCGCGCGTGGACCTTGAGAATGGCCTCACGACCGCGCACATCGGGGAGGTTGACGGTGATCTGACGATCGAACCGGCCGGGACGGAGTAGGGCGGGGTCGAGCACGTCGGGACGGTTTGTCGCGGCGATGATGATGATGCCCTCGGTCGTGTCGAAGCCGTCCATCTCGACGAGGAGGGCGTTGAGCGTCTGCTCGCGCTCGTCGTTGCCGCCGCCCAGACCGATGCCCCGGCTGCGTCCCACAGCGTCGATCTCATCAATGAAGATGAGGCAAGGCGTGGTCTTGCGAGCCTGCTCAAACATGTCGCGCACGCGGCTCGCGCCGACGCCGACAAACATCTCCACGAAGTCCGAGCCGCTGATGCTGAAGAATGCGGCGTCCGCCTCTCCCGCGATGGCCTTGGCGAGCAGCGTCTTGCCCGTGCCGGGCGCGCCGATCATCAGGATGCCTTTAGGAATGCGCCCGCCAAGCTTCTGAAATTTCTTCGGGTCCTTGAGGAACTCGACCAGTTCGCTGACCTCGTCCTTCGCCTCCTCGATCCCTGCCACATCCTTGAACGTGGTCTTGTTCTTGTCCTTGGAGAGCATCTTCGCCTTGCTCTTGCCGAAGCTCATGGCGCTCTTGCCGGCCATCTTGAGGTTGCGGATGAAGAAGAAGTAGATGAGCGCGCCAAAAAGCAGGATGGGGAGCAGGCTGACGACCACGGACCAGAAGAGCGTGTTCGGCTCCTTCGTGACGAAATTGCCATTTGCCAGCAGCTTCTCGACGAGCTTGTCGGTGACGGGAATCTTGATGACGAATGGCGACTCCTTCTCCTTGCCGTCCACGATCACAGGTTTGCCGCTATCGCCGACCTCGATGTAGTTGCCGGTGATCTCGCGCAGGTCGGAGGTCTGCGGGTTGTAAGTTATCTTTGCGCTGCGCACCAGGTTGGCATCCACTTTTTCGATGAACTCTTTGTAGCCGAGGATTTTTGCTTGAGGCTGGCCGGGCTTCTTGAAGGTCAGCAGTGCCACTATCGCCAGCACGATGGCGAGCCAGACGAAGAGGGTCTTGGTCCCCAGCTTCGTGTCCTCGTTCGAGTCGTTCTTGCCGTTCTCCGGCTTGTGTTGGTTGTCAGACATTTTTCTAAGGTCGGAAACTCTAGCACCCGGCATGGACTGAGGCAACAGCGGGTTCGTCAGGAAATGGCTGGGCCGAAAGCCAGTTTTTCCAGGCGATACGCCAGATAACCGGCCCGGTTGCGCACGTCAGTGGCCGGTCGCGCGCAGAAGCGTGTGCTGGGCCTTGTTGAACTCCGCCACCGCCGCCACGTAGTCGCTGCGGGCGCGGGTCAGTTCCTGCTCGGCGAAGATGTTTTCTAGCACGACGCCGAAGCCGCGTTCCTTGCGCTCGCGGGTGAGGCGGAAGGCTTCTTCCGCCGTGGCCAGGGCGCGTTTGAGCGTGGCGAGCTGGGCGGTGAGGGAGTGGGCGCGGGTGTGCGCCTCGACGACTTGGCGGATGATTTCGTCCTTCGCCTTGTCGGCGGCGAGCGAGGTCGCGGCGAGGCGTGCGGTGGCGGACTTTTCGCGGGCGGAATCGAAAATGCCGCCGGGGCCAAGCCGCCAGCCGAGCGTGAGCGCGACGCTCTCGGTGTCGCCGAAACTGCCGGTGCTGCTGCCGCGTCCGCCGCCGAGACCGCCGAGGAACGCCTGCGCGCCAAGACTGGGGATGAGCGGGCCGACGGTTGCGGCGTCGCGTGTCTTCTTCGCGGCGGCGGTGAGGGCCGCGCCTTGCTTCAGCTCGGGGCGGGTGGTGAGGGCTTGCGCGACGAGTGAATCAAGCGCGGCGTTTGGGGAAGTGAGGATGACCGGGAGCAACTCGTTGTCAGTGGGAAGCAGATCAACTGAAGGGTCAAGCCGCAGGACTTGCGCGAGTCGTGCGGCGGCGATGCGCTGCTGCTCGTGGGCTTGCTGGACGGCGAGTTGGTTGCGCTCGGCCTGGCCGCGCGCGCGGAGGGCGTCGCCTTTGAAGGTGAGGCCCAGGTCGACGCCGCGCTGGAGTTGGTCGGCGTAGTCACCGGCGATGCGCGCGGCGTCGGCGGCAACGGCGGTGGTGGCGCGGGCTTTTACGAGGTCGAAGTAGCCGAGCGCGGCGAGGAAGACGCTCTCTTGCCGCTGCGCCTCGAGGGCGTGGTCGGCGGCTTTGGAAAGCTGCTTGGCGGCGAGGGCTTTGAACCACGTCTCGCCGAGTTCCAGCCGAGCCTCGACGTTGAGGCCGACGGTGTAATTCTGCTTGGTGGTGTCGAGGACCGTGCCGCCGACATCTTGGAGGCGACCATCGTGCCGTTTATAGGCGACACCGGGGGACAGCCACGGGAAGAAGTTATAGAGCGCGGCGTCGTGGTTGGCCTGCGCCTCGCGCAATCGCTCGCGGGCGAGCTGCACGTCGAGGTTCTGCGCACCAGCCAGCTTGAGAGCGGTGGGGAGGTCAATGGGTTGGTTTGTCGCGGCGGCGGCGAGGACGGCCGAGCACAGCAGCGCGGCGAAGGCTGAACACTGCACACTGCAGACTGAATCCTTCACTTGCCCTCCTGCACGTTCACGGCCTGTCCATCGGCCAGCGCGAGCTTCCCAACGAGAATCACCTTCGCCGTCTCCGCGAGGCCGGAGATGATTTCCACCTTCGCCCCGTCGTTGAAGCCAATTTTCACCGGCGTCTTCTTCGCCTTGCCCTCGGCGGCGAGGAAGAGGAACGCGTTGGCTTTCTCCATCACCAGCGCCTCGGTCGGGACGAGCATCACGTTCGTGTGCTGCTCCACGCCCACGCGCACGGTGGCATACATTCCGGGGCGCATCTTGTGGCCGGGGTTCGGCAACTCGGCTTCGACGAGCATCGTCTTCGTCGCCTCATCCAGCGCGCCGGAGAAGCGCGTGACTTGGCCCTCGAAGAGTTTTCCGGGCAAGCCGTCGAGCGCGACCTTCACCGGTTGGCCCTTCGCGACGAGCGCGGCTTCCAGCTCCGTCATCGGCACCTGCACGCGCACGGTGTCGAAGTCCATGAGCGTCACGAGCGCGGCGTTCGGCGCGGGCGCGGCGGGGATGAACGCGCCGGGGTCCACGAAGCGCGCGGTGATGATGCCGCTGAACGGCGCGGTGAGCCGGGTGAACTGAGCGAGGGTGGAAGTGCGTTCGAGGTTCGCCTCCGCGACTTCGACGCCCGCCTGATAAGCGCCGACCACCGCGCGGGCGGCGGCGTGGCTGGCCTGCGCGGCCTCGCCTTGGGCGCGCGCGGCTTGGATCGTGGCCTCGGCACCGGCGCGCCGAGCGCTGACGGCTTCGGCCTCGGCGGCGGCGGCTTCCACGGCGGCTCTGAGGACGCCCATTTGCGCGCGGGTGGTTTCGAGCCGCGCCTTGGCGGCGTCCACTTGCGCGGGCACCACGAGGTCGGGGGCCTTGCGGCGGCCCTCGGCGAGCCGGTCGTAGTCCAGCTTGGCGAGGTCAAGTTCCGCCTGAGCTTTCGGCAGCTCGGCTTGAGCGCGGGCGGCGACGGCCTTCGCCGCGATTAACTCAGCCTGCGCCTTGTGGGCCATCGCGCCGGCCAGCGCCGCCTCGGCTTGGACGCGCGCGATGTCGGCCTGAGATTTCGCCAGCTCGGCTGCGGCACGGGCGGTGTCGGCCTTGGCCTTGGCGAGTTCGCCGCGGGCGCGGGCGAGGTCCACGAGCAGTTCGGGGGCTTCGAGTTCGGCCAGCAGCGCGCCAGCTTTCACGGCGTCGCCCTTGTCCACGGCGATGCTCTTCAAGTAGCCCGGCACCCGCGCGTAAAGCGTGGCCTGCTGGAGCGGGCGAATGGTGCCGGGCTGCGTGACGAAGCGGTGGATGTCGCCGCGCGTGGGCGTGGCGACGCGGACGGCGGGGGCGTCGGCGGCGAGCAGGGGCGAGGCGAAGATGGCCAGCGCGAAGGCCAATGCGGCTGGAGCGCGGACGGCTACGTCTGCGCTCGGGGAGTTGGGTTTCATGGTGAGATTCATTTGGCGGTGCTGAATTGCGGGCTGTCCGCGTCATCCGGGTCGAGGCTGGCCGAGCGGGTGTGCTTGCCGGTCATCACCACCGCGAAGACGGAGGGGATGATGAAGAGCGTGGCGAGCGTCGCGGCAGCGAGGCCCCCGATGACAGCGCGACCCAGCGGGGCGGTCTGGTCGCCGCCATCGCCGAGCCCGAGGGCGAGCGGGAGCATGCCGGCCATCATCGCGAAGCTGGTCATCAGGATGGGGCGCAGGCGGGAGGTCGCGCCGGTGAGCGCGGCGGCAGAATCACCACTCATCCGCGCCCGCTCGGCGAAGGTCACGAGCAGGATGGCGTTCGCCACGGCCACGCCCACGGCCATGATGGTGCCCATGAAGCTCTGGAGATTCAGTGTCGTGCCGGTGAGCCAGAGAGTGAGCGCGACGCCCGCGAGCACCGCGGGCACGGTGGAGATGACCACGAGCGAGAGGCGCACGGACTGAAAGTTCGCGGCCAGCAGCAGGAAGATGACGACGACGGCGAGGAGCAATCCGTTGCGCAGGCCGGTGAACATTTCCTCCATCGGGGGAATCTGTCCGCGCACGGCGACGCTGGTCTTCGCGGGCGGCGCGCCGGCTTCCTTGATGGCCGCGTGGATTTGCTTCGCGACGCTCCCAAGGTCGGAGCCGTGGATGTTCGCGGTGAGTGAGACGACGCGCACGAGGTTGTAGCGCTCGTAAGTCTGCGGTGCGGTGCCTTCGCTGACGCTGGCGATGTTGCGGAGGAGCGTGGCCTTGCCGCCGGCGGTCGTGATGGGCGTGTTCTTGAACTCCTCGACCGTGGTCACGCGCCCTTGCGGGACCTGCACTTGCACGCTGAAGGCGATGCCGCTCGCGGGGTCTGCCCAGTAGTTCGGCACGGTGAAGCGGCTGCTCGCGGTGCTGGCGACAAGTGACTTGGTGGCGTCGCTCATCCGCACGCCGAGCAGGCCAGCACGCTCGCGGTTGATGTTCACGTCGAGCGTCGGGTAGTCGAGGACTTGGGCAAACTGCACGTCGCGCAGCGCGGGAATCTTCGCCAACCGCTCGCGGATCTTGTCGGCGAACTCCTTGCTCGTGGGGAGGCTCTGGCCCTGCACGGCAATCTCGATGGGCGTGGGCGCGCCGAAGCTCATCACGCGCTCGACGATGTCGCTCGGCTCGAATGACACGAGCACGTCGGGCAGCTCGGCCTTGAAGACGGCGCGGAGTTTTTCCTTGAGCGGCTCGGTGCGGACGGAGCCGGGCTTGAACTGGATTTGCAGCACGCCTTCCTCGGGACCCGCATTCCACTGGTGGATGAGGTTAACCGGATAGTTCGCCGCGTGGACGCCGACGAGGCCGATGCTCATCTGCACATTGTCCGCGCCGGCCTCGCGCTTGATGAGGTCGAGGACGCGCAGGGCGATGGCCTCGGTCTTCTCAAGTTGCGTGCCGGGCGTGGCGCGGAGGCGGAGCTGGATTTGGCCGGCATCCACCTTCGGGAAAATCTCGGTGCCGAGGCGCGGGGTGATGAACCAGAGCGCGGCGGCGGCGACGCCGAGATAAACCAGCAGCACGAGCCAGCGGGCCGCGAGGAGCGGGCGGAGCAATGCTGCGTAGGCTGGTGAGCTCTTTTCTTCCTTTACGCCAGACTCGTGCCCACGCAGCAACCACACGCTCAAAACCGGCACCAGCGTGCTGGAGAGCACGAAGCTGGCGACCATCGAGAAGCCCACGGCCAGCGCTAGCGGGGTGAAGAGCGCCTTGGCCGCACCTTGCATGAAGAACGCGGGGATGAACACGGCCAGCACGCAAAGCATCGCGAGGAAGCGCGGACCGGTGGTTTCGACTGTGGCGTCCAGCACGGCGCGTGCGAGCGGTCGGCCGCGCGCAAGATGCACATGGATGTTCTCGATGGCCACCGTCGCTTCGTCCACGAGGATGCCGACGGCGAGAGTGAGGCCGCCGAGCGTCATCAGGTTTACGTTCTGCCCGCTGATCCAGAGCGCGAACGTTCCGGCCAGCAGCGACACGGGAATGTTGATGACCACGATGAACGCGCTGCGCCAGTCGCGCAGGAAGAGCAGCACCATCAGGCCCGTCAGCACTGCGCCGAGCGCGCCTTCCTTCACGAGGTCGCGGATGGCACGCACGACGTAGGGTGACTGGTCGAACTCGTAGGTCACCTCGATGTCGTCGGGCAGCACCTTCTTGAACTCGGGGATGTTCTTCTTCACCAACTCGACCACCGAGAGCGTGCTCGCGTCCGAGCGCTTGGTGACGGGCATATAAACGGTGCGCTTGCCGTTCGCGAGCGCGTAGCTGGTGATGAGGTCCGCGCCGTCGGCCACATCGCCGAGGTCGCGCACGAAGACTGCGCCGCCGCCCGCGCCCGTTCCCGTGCGGATGGGCACAGCGGCGAGGTCTTGAATGTTCTTCACCACGGCGTTGATGGGGACGAAGGGATACTTGTCACCGAGCGGGAGATTGCCGGACGGGCTGAGCGTGTTCGCAGCGGCCATCGCGGTGACAACTTCATCGGCGGAAATGCCGTAGCTGCGGAGGCGGTCAGGCTTGAGGTTGACGAGAATCGTCCGCGCGCTGCCGCCGAAGGGCGGAGGCGCAGACACGCCCGGCAACGGCGCGAAGAGCGGGCGCACTTGATTCAGCGCGGCGTTCTGCATCTCGCCGACGGTGCGATTAGCGTTAGTTGTCGAGAAGACGAGGTAGCCGACCGGCACGCTGCCGGCGTCGAAGCGCGTGATGAACGGCCCCGGCGTGCCCGGCGGCATGAAGGCGCGCGAGCGGTTCACGTAGGCCACCACCTCGGACAACGCGGAAGCCATGTCCGTGCCGGGGTGGAACTGGAGCTTCATTATCGAAGCGCCTTGAATAGACTTCGACTCCACATGCTCGATGCCGGTGATGTAGAGGAAGTGGTATTCGTAGAAGTAGGTGATGTAGCCCTCCATCTGCGCCGGGTCCATGCCGCCGAAGGGTTGGGCGACGTAAATGGTCGGGATGCCGAGCGGCGGGAACACATCGCGCGTCATGCGCTGAAGACCGATCCACGCCGCGAGCGCGATGGCAATGACGCCGACCACGATGGTGAGCGGGCGGCGGAGCGCGAGGCGGACCAGATTCATGTGGGCGGGAAGACTGCGAGGCGGGCGACGGAGTTACAAGACGGGAAGTGTGACACGGACGAGGGGGATAGTTTGCAACCCGGGAGCCTCTCGTTTTCGCGGGCCAAGAGACCTTTTCCGGGATCAGAAACGCCTTTCCCGCCTCGCCGAACGCCTTTCCCGACGGCGGGAAAGCCTTTCCCGCGAGCCAAAACGCCTTTTCCGTGCTCAAGAACGCCTTTCCCGGGAGCGGAAAGACCTTTCCCGCGCACGAAAATGCCTTTCCCGTGCTCAAGAACGCCTTTCCCGGGAGCGGGAAAGCCTTTTCCAAGCTCAAGAAAGGCCTTGGCGCCCTCCCCAAAAGCCTTTCCGCAGGGAAAAACAGTGAGAAAAGCCCTGATACCCCCCATTCGGAACGAAACCCGGTGGGATGGCTGAGGAGACGCGACGTGCGCTCGGTTCCCTCTCGTCCTTGCTCTCCATTCAGCCACGCGAGTCGCCCACAGGCGACACAAGTCACCGCTCAGCAACGATTCACTCTTCAATTCTTCACCCGATTTCCATTTCTGCTCCTCGAGTTGCCCCAAGATTCCCCTTGAGCCGCCTGAGTGCGTTTGGCTTAATCGCCCCCCGCGAGAGATCGCGAGGCTGGCTGGTAGGATACCCAAGTGGCCAACGGGGGCAGACTGTAAATCTGCTGGCTCACGCCTTCCCTGGTTCGAATCCAGGTCCTACCACCACTCCCAGTCGGTCCTCGCGGCTGTTCAGGTTTACGCAGCGAAAACCCGCTTGCCAAGCACCTTGGCCAAGCGCAGTTTCACCTTAGCCCTGAACGAGCCCATGAAGATGCCGCGCCCCTCCTCCCATCCGGCTGGTTTCACCCTGATCGAACTGCTCGTCGTCATCGCGATCATTGCGATCCTCGCCGGGATGCTCCTGCCCGCGTTATCCAAGGCCAAGGAGAAGGCCAAGCGGACGAACTGCCTCTCTAACCAGAAGCAAGTGGCGCTGGCTTTCCAGATGTATGCCTCCGATCAGGACGACCGGACTCCTTATCAAGACGCGGGCGGCGTGAGCTTTTTTGCGACGACCACGACCGCGAATTTTCTCGGTGTCCTGCAGCCCATGCTCGGCACGAACAATAGGACGTTCACCTGCTCGGCGGCCCGGACGAACTGGCAGGCGGTCGCCAATGTCGCCGATGCCAACAACGACACCATCTACATCGGCAACGCCGTGGTCATCGGGGCCAACAACTTCAACCGGCGCACGGCCAATGTGCCCAACCCCAGCGGCATCATAGCCATGCAGGAAAGCTCTGCCC
This sequence comes from Pedosphaera sp., assembly GCA_009695395.1. Classification (GTDB taxonomy): domain Bacteria; phylum Verrucomicrobiota; class Verrucomicrobiia; order Limisphaerales; family SXTU01; genus SXTU01. The sequence continues at coordinate 17,589 of SIBB01000010.1, forward strand.
GGACCCATGTGGCCTGGTTACGCCCCTCCGGCAACGCCGCCAACCCGCGCATTTACACCAACTGGCATCTGACACGAGACCCGGCTACTTACAGCCCGGCGTATCCAAACGGGTGGGAGTTTTACTCCACGGTGCATCTTGGCGGTGGCAATCTCACCTACACGGATGGCCATGTGGAATTCAAACAGCACACCAAGATCACCAGCGGGGAGTTCGGACTGTTGAACGCCGCTGGCGCTGGCACGGACACGGTGGCGGCCCCCTTCGGCAATCCCTACACCGCCGCTTTCTGACGTGTCCACCCGCCTACTTTCCCGATGGTTGCGACTTGGGGTTGTTCCACTCCTCTTGGTCGTCGCATTGCAAATGGCGGGGGCCGGCTGCCGCCGCAAGGCGAACACGGCGCCTCTGCCGTCTGCTGCCAGCGAGTCTCTCCCCGACCGGCTGCCGAATGCCCCGAACGATTCCTCGCTCCACCTGCCCATCCATCCGGAGTTGACCGGTGCTGTGCATCTTTACCGCACGGACCACGGGAAGCTGCCACCCGATTTCGAGACCTTGGTGAAGGAGCGATACCTCAAGGCACTGCCCGCGCCGCCGCCCGGCAAACGCTTTGCCGTGGACCGCAACCGCCTGCAAGTCGTCATCACGGACTAGTCGGCCCGCAGCGTTCGCTCGTAGGCTTGGTTCACGCGGCAATCCTTCCCCAGCGCCTCGGCCAGCGGGTCAATGTCGTTCGCGCTGAAGCCCAGGTGCAGATGCCGCCGCCAGCCTTCCGCTAACTTAAACTTCTTCGAGAGCTTGCCGACCGCGCGGGACATCTCCTCCATCGAGCGCAGGTAGGAGTTCATCCCCTGGCTCACGTCCAGCCAGCCCTGCTGGCTTTGGTGCGCGGCGAGCGCGGCGAGTTTGGTGGCGTGGACGGCGGTCGTGTTGACGAACGCACCGGGGATTATTTTCCGACGCAACGGGTCGCACAGCCCGTGCGGCATGGCGTGATAGACCGTCACGTCATGCGCGTAAGTCGGGCGCGGCGGCGTGGTGTGGAAGTTCGGCATCCCGTGCGTGAAGGCCGCGGTCACGGCCAGCCGGCAGGTGCTCATGTGGTCCTCCATGTAATCCTGCGGCGAGTGGGTGAGGACGATGCTGGCCTGCGATTCGCGGATCACCGCCGCGACGCGGCGCAACAGCTTCATCTCGTAGCGGATCTCCAAGTCATCGCAGAGAGGCGGATGGAAGTGTGCGCCGAGAATCTTCGCCGCCGCTTTCGCCTCGGCGAGCCGCACGCGGCGGGTCTTCGCCGGGCTGAACTCGGCGCTGCCGCAGTTGCCAGTGGAGACGTTCAGGTAATGGATTTCCCAGCCGCGCTGCTTGAGCTGAAGCAACGTGCCGGCGGCGACGAACTCGATGTCGTCCGGGTGGGCGAAGAGGGCAATGGCGGATTTCATGTGGGGCGTTGGACTATTTTTCCCCGGCCTTCTTCGCCTTTGCCTTCTTGCCCTTCGGCTCGGCGTCGGGCGTGGTGGCCTTGGTCGCGCCTTTGCGCGCGGTGACTTCCGGCGGCTCGGAGATGCGGCCCTGGTCGTTGCTCTCCTCGATCCACTTCTCCAACTCGGAGCGCAGCCGTTTGAGCGCGGCCGCGTGCTCCGGCTTCGTCGAGGTGGCGAGATTGTTCATGGAGTGCGGGTCCGCGTTCATGTCGAACAACTCTTCCGGCGGCATCGTGGGCGCGAGATAAAAACTCTTCTGCCAATCGGTCAGCTTGCCCGCCGCGCCGAGTTCTTTGATGAGATTCCAGACCGGGTAGCTGCGCTCCTTGTAGTCGTTGGTCTGGAGAAAAGGGCGCTCCGGCATGAAGTTCCGGATGTAGCGCCAGCGTGCGTCGCGCACCGTGCGGAAGCGGAACATCGTCTCGTCGCAGCGGTCACGCGCGCCAAAAACGTATTGGCGCGGTGGCTCGGACTGCTCACCGAGGAAGACGCGGCCTTGCATGTCGGCGGGCTTCTGCACGCCGGCCAGCGCGAGCGAAGTCGCGGTGAAGTCCAGCGAGCACACGAGCTGGTCGCTCACGGTGCCGGCCTTGAAATGCTTCGGCGCGGGCAGTGCCTTCGGCCAGCGGACGATCAAGGGGATGTGCAAGCCGTCGTCATACACGAACTGCTTGCCGCGCACGTGTGCCTGGCCGTGGTCGGCCATGAAGAGGACCATCGTATTGTCCGCGAGGCCGTCGGCTTCGAGCTGTTGCAAGACGAGGCTGATCTTCCGGTCCAGCTCGCTCGCGGCGTCGAGATACTCGGCCCAGTCCTTCCGCGCGGTGGGATGGTCCGGGTAGATGGGCGGCAGATCGACCTTCGCCGGGTCGGCCTTGGGCGGTGCGTGGAACTTGCGGTGGGTCTCTTGAAAGTTGATTTGCGCGTAGAATGGCTGGCGCGATTTGAGGTCGCTCCATTGGTCCGAATCGAAAGGCTTGCCGGCATAAGTGAAATTCCAGTCCGTCTTGCCGCTGCCGCGGAACCCAAAGGCGGCGGGTAGCTCGCGCAGGTTCGCCGTAAAGTAGCCCGCCTGGCGGAAACGGTCTGTGACGACGCTCACGCCGCCGGGGAGCTGATAGCCATCATCGCGATGAGATCGGTGATGATGCGCGCCAATCGTCGTTTGATACATCCCGGTCATGAATGCCGAGCGGCTCGCGCTGCACACCGGCGCGGTGGTGAACGCCCGCGTGAAGCGCATCCCCTCCCCGGCCAGTTTATCCAAGTTCGGCGTCCAGACCTCCTTCGTGCCGTAGCAGCCCAGGTGCGGCGAGAAATCCTCACCGATGAGCCAGAGGATGTTCGGGCGCTTCACCTCGGCGGCAGAAGAGCTGAAAGCTGCCAGAGCGGCGAGGAGGATTAGGCGTTTCATGGCAGGTAAGTTATCAAAGACGGGCCCGTGAAGTGAGTGGAAAGTGACTGTTCCCCGGTTTGGAAATGGTTGCCGGAACTGGGCAGGATCCAAAGATCTGGCGTGGATTTAGCGGGGCGCATTCGGTGTCGCCATCAGCCCGTTCCAGAGTGCGTGTTCAAGGTGGCGAGGGAGCCGGACTTGATTTCCCAGCGGTGCAGGTCCCGGCCCAATTCGCGTGGCCAGTTCTCCTCGGTGCAGGTCATGAAGACTTGCCCTCGTGCGTGCTGCGAGCGCTCCAGCAGGGGGAGCAGACCGCTGCGGCGCTTCGCGTCCAGCTCGCCCATCACGTCGTCAATGAGCAGCACCGGTGGCGACCCGAGGAGACCGGTGATGTATTCGGCCTGCGCCATCTTGAGCGCGATGGCGAGGGTGCGTTTTTGGCCCTCGCTGCCGAACTGCGCGGCGGGCTGGCCGTTGAGCAGCAGCGCGAGGTCGTCACGGTGTGGGCCGACGAGCGTCGAGCGGTAGGTGCGCTCACGCTCGCTCGCTCGGGCGAGTTCCACGGCAAAGTCGCCTTTCACGCTAGGCTGGTATTCGAGGCGGAGTTCCTCCGCATCGTTGGAAATACGGCGGTAGGCGAGGCGGGCCAGCGGCGAGATGCGCGGTAGGAGGCTGCGTCGGGCACTGATGAGTTGGTCGCCGACACTCACGAGTTCCTGCGAAAAGCTGTCGAGAAGCGCGACGTCAAGGGATCGCTGCTTGAGTAAGGAGTTGCGCGAACGAAGCGCCTGCGCATAGCGCTGGAGGAGGGGCAGATAGTTCGGCTGCGTCTGCATGAGCAGCAGGTCCATGAAGCGGCGGCGTGTGCGTGAAGTGCCCTTTATTAGCTGCAAGT